>JANMPL010000092.1:0-2027 GCA_031369845.1 Chloroflexota bacterium | reverse complement strand
AAGCTCCCCGTCTGATCCCGTCCCCGGACGGCGCCTGGCTGACGTTCCTCGCCCCCGTCGAGGGTGGCTATCAGCTTTGGCGGATCGCGGCGGCCGACGGGAAGCTCGAACGGCTGACCGACGGCTCGCACTACATCTCGTCGTTCGACCAGGTCACCCCGCCGGGTGGCCGCGTTCGGACTGCCTACCTCCGATCCGCCCCCACGGAGCTGTCCGACCTCTGGGTCCGTGACGGGCTCAAAGGCGAGCCGCGGCGCGTAACCGAGTTCAACGACGAGGCGCTGGCCGACGTCGAGCTGCACGCACCGCAGGAGCGTCACGTCACGGTCGATGGCCGCGACATCCAGGGCTGGTTCATTCCCGGCGCCGATGCCACCCGTGCGAAGGGCGGCCCGCGGGCGCTCGTGACCGAGATCCACGGCGGTCCCCACACCCTCTACGGCTGGTCGCCGGTCCTCGAATTCCAGATCCTTGCCGGCTCCGGCATCGGGGTCTATTACTCAAACCCGCGTGGCTCGGAGGGCTACGGCCGCGAGTTCAACGAGGCGAACCTGCGCGACTGGGGCCCCGGCCCGATGCGCGATGTCATCGCCGGAATCGACGCCCTCGTTGCCGACGGGCTAGCCGACGCGAACCGGCTGGGGGTCACCGGCGGCTCATATGGCGGCTACCTGACGAACTGGATCGTCGCCTTTGACCAGCGATTCCGGGCCGCGATCACCTGTCGCTCGGTCAGTGACATGACGATGCTGTTTCTGACCGGCGACATCAGCGGCGGCGACTGGGCGAAGTTGGAATTCGGGGTCACGCCGTGGGACGACCCGGCCTACTACCACGAGATCTCGCCGCTCTCGTACGCGGACAAGATCCGAACGCCACTTCTGATCCAGCACAGCGAACGCGACCTGCGGACGACCGTCGGGCAGGCCGAGGCGCTGTTCACGGTGCTCCGCTCGAAGAAACGGCCGGTCCGGATGATGCGAGTCCCCGACGAGAGCCACGAGCTCACGCGCTCCGGGACGCCGTACCGCCGGGCCGAGAACCTCGTCCAGGTCCGGGACTGGTTCCGGCACTACCTCGTCGAGGGCAAGAAGGGCCTGCCGCCGCTTCCCAGGATCCGCGCCGGGAGGTAGCTAGACGGGGCCTCAGTCCGACCGGGGGCGCCGCGGGACGGTGAACACGAGCGATAGCAACCCGAACGCCGCCAGGATGATCCAGGGCTGCGTGCCGGCGCCCGGATCGGTCGCGACGACGGGCGCGACCGTATCGGTCGGGGGATCCGTGGGCGCCCCGCCGCCGCTTGCGGCTCGGACCCTGATCGTGCCGGTCATCGACGGGTGCGGCGTGCAGGCGTAGGCATACGTGCCGGCTCTCGTGAACCGCACCGACGCCGACTGGCCCTGCGCGATGTCACCGGTATCGAACGCCCCGCCGGTCGCCGTCGCCGTGTGAGCGACCGAGTCGGCGTTCGTCCACGTGACCCTGTCCCCGACATTGATCGTCACGGTCGCGGGAGAGAACACGAACCCCGAGATCGCGACTGCGCGGGTCGCCGCTACCGCGACGGCGCCCCCGACGAGGAACACCGTCGCGACGGCGGCTGTGGCGGCGATGATTGATCGGGCACGAACGTGGGCATGCAAGCTCGGCATGTGCCGATTCTGCACGTTCCGGACTGGCAAAACCGGGCGGATCGGCTCCGCCCGCCCAGGTCTCAGCGCGTTGGAGTGGGTCGTCGCCTGATGACGGCGATCGCGACCGTGGCGGCGGACATGGCGATCAGGAGCGCGGCGAGCCCGTCGTCGCCCGGGCCGCGACCCGCGCTGGCGTCCGATGCCGTATCGGTGGGAGGCGTCGTCGCCCCGGCGGACGGGGCAGGCGCTGCCGCCGTAACCGTGACCGTACCGGTCATCGCCGGGTGAATGGCGCAGTGATAGGGGAAGGTGCCCGCGGTCGTGAACGTCACCGACTTCGTCCCGCCGCCGCCCGCGATGTTCCCCGCGTCCCAGGACGCGTCGTCGGCGGTA
>JANMPL010000070.1:0-3463 GCA_031369845.1 Chloroflexota bacterium | reverse complement strand
GCCCGACCCAGGCCGCTCTCAGCACGTTGCGCCGCGAGACCGGCAGCCTCCGCATGTGATCGATCATGCGGTCGTAGCCCGACTTCCCTTCGTTCACGACGAGTCCCCTCCCTGTCGCGGCACCCTGTACCCCTGCTTCAGATGGGCGCGATTGTGCTTCAGTCGACCGCCAAGCGCAAGCGGAAGATTGCGGATCGGATCGGTGGGTATAGGCCCGGCATGACGACCGAGAGCACGACGATGCAACTGGGCGAATCGGCCCTGACCGGATGGCGAGGCTCGCTCGGCCGGGCGGTGGCCAAACCGATCGCGCGCCGAACGCGATTCAGCGAGGAGCAGGTCCGCGCGGCGATCGGGCTCACGCTGGTGGCTTATGCCGTCTACCGGCTCGCGCGCCCGCTCGTCCGCACCGCGCGCGCCTGAAGGCGGCGCTACGCGAGCGGGATCTGCTTGTTCGGATCGACGAACGGCATCTCGACCACCGTGGCGGTCCGCGTTCCCCACTCGGTGTCGACCTCGAGCGTCGTCCCCAGCTCCGACATCTCGGTCGGGAGCCAGCAGTAGCCCAGGTTCTTCTCCAGGCGCGGGGAGTAGATCGCCGAGGTGACCTTCCCGACGATCACATCGCCCGAGCGCGCGTTCCACTTCACGTTGTTGAGCGCCGGGAACGCCTCACCCTCGAACTCGACGCCGTTGATGCGGCGACGCACGCCCTCGGACTCGATCCGCTTCAGCGCGGTGATCGAGATGCAGGCGTCGGCGGGCAGATCGTCGACCAATCGCCCGAGTCCCAGCTCGTACGGGTTGTCGTCGTAGGTCATGTCGGCGCCCCAGTTGAAGATCGCGCCCTCGATGCGGCGGATGTCGCTTGGCCCCGTTGGCCGCACGTTGAACGGCGCGCCGGCCGCCATGACCTTCTCCCAGAGCTCGGTGCCCTTCGAGGTGTCGGTCAGGTAGATCTCGTAGCCCACCTCCGACGTCCACCCGGTGCGCGTGATCACGACCGGGATCCCGTCGATCTCGAACTCCTTGAAGAAGTAGTACCTGATGTCGAGCACCTCGTCGCCGACCAGCGCGCGCATCAGGTCCTTCGACTTGGGGCCCTGGATCTGCATCGGCGCGACATCGGCCTCGCGGATCGTCACGTCGAGGTCGGGGTAGGCGTTCTTCAGGCCACGGGCGAACAGCAATGCGTCGCTCGACGCGAGCGCGAACCAGAACGTGTTCTCGTCCATGCGCGTGAGCACCGGGTCGTTGATGATGCCGCCGTCGCTGTCGCAGATCAGGACGTACTTCGCCTGCCCGACGGCGCACTTCGAGAGGTTTCGCGGGGTGAGGAGCTGGGCGAACCGGAAGCCGTCCGGCCCCGAGATCTCGAGGCCGCGCTCGACCGCGACGTCCCAGATCGTGACGTCGTTGAGAAGCGCCTCGAACTCCGCCTCGAACGAGTCGAAGCGGATCGGGAAGTACATGTGGTTGTAGACCGTGAACCCCTTCGGCGAGTAGCGCTGGGTGGCCTCGTAGTACGGCGTCCGGCGATTGCGCGCGCCGCGCTGGACGAGGCCCATGTCGAATTCCGGCATGAAGTCGCTTCCCTCTCGATCGGTCGGTGCTCGTCGTGCCCGGGGTCGCCGGATTCTGTCCCGGGCCATGGCCCGGCCCGGCGCCGGTTGCGCCTGATGATGCGCCCCGGTCCCCGCCGCAGGACGCGCCGGGCGTGTGCCCGGCGAGAGCTAGTCCAGCGTCACCCGCTCGTGCCAGACCGGAATGTGCGTCTCGAAGCCGAGCTGGCGGACCTTCGGCTCGAGCGCCTGCTGCGCCTCCGGGTCGACGTGGACGAGAAAGACGCGGCGCGGGTAGCCCGGGTCGCCGGGCCGCTTGCCGGTCGTGAAATTGCGCAGCCAGTCGAGGAGCTCGGATTCGTCGGCGTGGGCCGAGAAGCCGCTGATCGAGCGGACCTGGCAGCGGACCTCGCGGACTTGGCCGTCGAGCTTGACCGTCCTGGCGCCCTCCTGGAGGTGGCTGCCGAGCGTTCCCTTGCCCTGGTAGCCGACGAAGAGGATCGTCGCCGCGGGATCGTCGATCAGGTTGCCGAGGTGACCGACGACGCGGCCACCGGTGAGCATCCCGTTCGAAGCGACGATCATGTACGGCCGGGCCGCCCGCTCGATCGCCTGCGACTGCCTGATGTTGTTGGTCAGCGTCTGGTTGGGGTAGTCGAGCGGCGATCCCTCTCTCTGCAACAGCTGCCGTGTCTCGGCGTCGAAGTACTCCGGGTGGTGGCGGTAGATGTCGCTGGCCTTCGACGCCATCGGCGAGTCAAGATAGAGCGGCAGGAGCGGGATCTCGCCGCGCTCGATCAGCCGGTCGAGCTCCCACACGATCTCCTGGGTCCGGCCGATGGCGAACGACGGAATGAGCAGCACGCCGCCCGATTCGGCGACCATCCGAACCGTCTCGGCCAGGACCCGAATCGCCTCCTGATGCGGCTCGTGCTCGCGGCCACCGTACGTCGATTCGATGACGACATAGTCGGCGTGGACGAGCGTCGTCGGGTCGCGGATGATCGGTGTCCCAGGCCGTCCGAGGTCGCCGGAAAAGACGATGTACCGCTCGACGGCACCTTCCTCGCTGACCCGGATGCGGATGATCGCCGAGCCGAGGATGTGGCCCGCGTCGAGGAACGTCGCGTGGACGCCGGGGCCCACCTCTATCTCCTGCTCGTAGTCGACCGGCCGGAACAGCGGGCCGACCGCGCCGGCCTCGAGCTCGGTGTAGAGCGGCGCGTCGAGGTCGGTGACGAGCTCCGGGGGCTGGGCGCGAAGCTCCGCCTCGGGATCCGGGTACGGCGCGCCGCCGGACGGTTCGATCGTCGTCGGGACGTGCTCGGAGGTCTGGCGCGGATCGCCGTTCGCAAGCCCCGCGGCGGTGGCCTCGTCCACCGCTTCGGCCGACGCCGCCTGGTCGACGGCGGCCGCGTAGTTGGCCGCCTGCTTCGCATCGTCCTCGGCGACCCGATCGGGATGGCGGCGCTCCCAGCGCGCGTCCCGCTTCGCGAACTCCTCGTGCAGCCGGCCGGAATCGAGGAGGACGAGGTTCGCCAGCTCGATCGTCCCCCTGGTCGCGTGGATCGGACCCGTGAAGCCCTCGCGGACGGCGATCGGCAGGAGCCCGCAATGGTCGAGATGGGCGTGGGTGAGGAGGATCGCGTCAAGCTCCGATGGCTCGAAGCCGAGCGGGATCCGGTTCCGGATCGCCTCGTTCGGGCTGCCCTGGAACATCCCGCAATCGATGAGGACGCGAGCGCGCGCCGTGGTCAGGAGAAAGCGCGATCCCGTGACGGTCGTCGCGCCGCCGAGGAAGTGGATGTCCATCGGCGCATCGTGACAGCCGCGCGGTGGCCGCGCTCGCGCGTCCGCGGCGCGTCCGCGGCGCGTCCGCGGCGATTTACCCCGGCCGTTCA
>JANMPL010000068.1:0-2249 GCA_031369845.1 Chloroflexota bacterium | reverse complement strand
CCTTCATCGACCGCGACAGCGACGCCGATGTTGACGCGTCGCTTCGCTACGACCCCCTGCTCGCTCCAATGGGCATTGAAGGTCGGATTGCGCTTCAGGGCTTCGGCCGAGGCCTTGACCACGAACGGGACGAAGCTGAGGCCGATGCCCTCCTTCGCCTGGTAGTCGCGCTTCGCGCCCTCGCGGAACGCGACGAGCCGGGTGACGTCGACCTCCATCTGGACGTACGCGTGGGGCGCCAGGAGCGCCTTGGTCATCTGGGCTGCGATGCCCTTCCGCATCTGGGTCATCGGCACGAGGAATTCGTCGGCACCGTCGGGGAACGTGATCGAAGTCCCGACGGAGGCGGCCACTCGCGCTGGCGCCGGGCTCGCGGCCGCAGGGGCTGTGGCGGGTGTGGCGGGTACGGCGGTTGCCGCGGCGACGGGCGTGGCCGCAGGCGCCGCAGCGGGGGCCGCGGCTGGCTGCGAGGGTGCGGCGGTGCCGTTCACGGACTGGCCTCCCACGGGCTGGCCCGTTCGCTGTGATTCGACGTAGTTCGTGACGTCGTCGCGCGTGATCCGACCGCCACCGCCCGTCCCGACGATCTGGGCCGCGGTCAGGCCGTGCTCGCGGAGAAGGCGACGAACGGCCGGGGTCATGCGGGCGTCGGGATTGCCGGGTGCGTCGGTCCCGGTCGCGGTCGGCGGCGCGGGAGCTGCGGCTACTGCGGTCGCAGTCGGGACGGCGGCGGCAGCAGCAGGCGCGGCGGGCGCGGGCTCACTGGGCGCGGGCGCGGCGGCGGGCGCGTTGGGCGCGGGCGTGGCGGCGGGCGCGCTGGGCGCGGGTGCTTCCGGCCGCTCGTCCGAGCCGGCCGGGCCGTCGGCCGGTTCCGCGGCCGCCGTGGCTTTCTCGTCGGCCGCCGCCGGAGCTGCATCCGGCTTTGTCGCGCTCGTACCGTTGCTCTCGTCGGCCGTCTCGATGATGGCGATCTCAGCGTTGTTCGGGACGGTCGCGCCCTCCTCCGCGAGGATCTCCTTCAGGACGCCGGCAAACGGCGAGGGAACCTCGGCGTTGACCTTGTCGGTGATCACCTCGAGAAGCGGCTCGTACTTCTCGACAGTGTCGCCGGGCTGCTTCAGCCACTTGCCGATCGTCCCCTCGGCCACGCTCTCGCCGAGCTGGGGCATCGTCACCTTGGCCACTGGTCATGTCCTCCGAGGTTCCGCGAGTGGCCCCCAAGTGTCGCGCATCGCGGCGTGTCGTGCCGCGTTCGCCATCGTCAGGTCATGCCCATTCCGCCGAAAACCCCACCCCGATCACGGCGACCTGGTCGCAGGTCGCCGCCCTCCGGCTCGACCGCCAACACCTCGTGGACCGCGTGCCGGCAGATTGGCTGCTCGACGTCGTCCGGGAGCATGTCGGAATCCATGGGAGCTGACGAGGGGCAAGCGCGGGGCGATCTTGGTCCAGCCCTTGAGCCGATGGCGCGGCGGCGCCCGCCAGGAACTGGCCGCCGAAGCCGACCGAATCGCGGCCTTCCTCGATCGGCCGCTACCGGTGTCGATCACGGCGCCGCTTCCCCCGCCAAGTTGACGGGCGGCGTACCGTGATCTCGATGCTTCTCGATGCGATGTTCCTCAACCCGCCCGGGATCAACCCGCAGCTGTTTGGCTTGGCAGTCGGCATGACAGGACTGATCGTCGGCTTCTTCTGGCTGAGGCGGATCGCCGGCCCCGATCCGGACAAGGAGCCGTCGTTCTGGCGCTATCGACAGGTCGACAAGGTCCGTCGGCCCCTGAAGGTCAACTGGCTCCCGACGCTGGGCTGGATCGCGACCCGCCTCGCGATGGTCGTGGCGACCGGCGTTCTCGCCTTTGTGCTCCTTGCGCCCGCCCTCCTCGAGGCTTATGGCGGCGCCGTTGCCTACGCGCCGTGGCTCTGGATCGTCGGCGTATCCCTCGCGGCCGTCGGCACGACGTGGATCTTCCGCATCGCGCGCGAGGATCCCGACGGCGACGCGCGATCCTGGCGGTATCGCTCCTGACTGGGCCGGGACGGATCCGCCGTCCGCTCGGAGCGCTTGACGGCAGTCCCGAAACTGGACGGTAGCGCGGTTGGCCGATTGCTGCATCGTTCGCCCTGGCCGGTCTCGATCGCGCGTGGAGGGACTGGGCCATGGCGCTCGACACCGACTCATTCTGTTCGCGACGGGCGATGCTCGCTGCCTCCGTCGCCGGCTTGGCTGCGCTCGCGGCCCACGCGCTCGG
>JANMPL010000063.1:0-1859 GCA_031369845.1 Chloroflexota bacterium | reverse complement strand
GATCTTCGCGACGGCCACCGAGCTCGGGCTTGAACCGCGAGCGGCGTTCACGGCGCTCTACCTCGCGTTCCTCGGCCGGACGAACGGACCGAGGGCCGGCTGGCTCGTCGCGAGCCTCGATCGCGAGTTCGTGGTCTCGCGGCTGCGCGAGGCCGCCGGCGCGGCCGGCGAAGGTGCGGCATGAGCGTCGGGCTGCAGCGGCTGCGCGAGGACGCCGACGCGATCCGCAAGGGCGCGATCGACAAGGGCGAGGACCCAGCGGTCATCGACCGGGCGCTCGATCTCGACACCCGTCGCCGGGCCCTACTGGGCGAGGGCGACGCGCTCAAGGCCGAACGGAACGCGGCCTCGAAGCAGATCGGTGAGGCGATCAAGGGCGGCGCGTCGGCGAACGGCCCGGAAGTCGCGGACCTGAAGGCTGCGTCGACAACGGCCGGGGAGCGGATCGCCGCGGTCGACGCGGAGCTCGCTACGGTCGAGGCCGAGGTCGAAGACCTCCTCCTCCGGATCCCCAATCCCGCGGATCCCGACATCCCGATCGGCGGCGAAGAGGCAAACGTCACTGTCCGAACATGGGGCGAGCTGCTGCCCGCCGAGCAGCCCCTGGACGGAGAGGTCGGTGCCGACGCGCCACCCGGCGGCGCGACCTGGACCCGAAAGCCCCACTGGGAGCTCGCCGAAGCGCTCGACATCATCGACAACCCCCGCGGCGCGAAGATCGCCGGATCGGGCTTCCCGGTCTACAAAGGTGCCGGCTCCGCGCTTCAGCGCGCCATCATCAACTGGTGCCTCGACGTCCATACCCGCGAGAACGGCATGACCGAGATCTGGCCGCCCGCCGTCGTCAACGCCGCATCCGCGACGGGCACCGGCCAGATCCCGGACAAAGAGGACCAGATGTACATCGTCACCCGCGACGAGCTCTACCTGGTCCCGACCGCCGAGGTTCCCGTCACGAACCTCCATCGCAATGAGATCCTCGACGCCGCCGCCCTCCCGATCCGCTACGCCGCTTACTCCCCATGCTTCCGGCGCGAGGCGGGCGCCGCGGGCAAGGACACGCGGGGCATCCTCCGCGTCCACCAGTTCGACAAGGTCGAGATGGTGCTGTTCGAGCGACCGGGCGAGTCGGAGGCCGCACTCGAGTGGATGACCGAGCGGGCCGAGATCCTCCTCCAACGGCTCGGCCTCGCCTATCGCGTCCTGCTCATGGCGACACGCGAACTGGGGTTCGTCCAGGCGAAGAAGTACGACATCGAGGTCTGGGCGCCCGGCGTCGAGCGCTGGCTGGAGGTCAGCTCGTGCTCGAACATGCGCGACTACCAGGCACGCCGGATGGCGATCCGCTACCGTCCGGAGCCTGGCGCTAAGCCGGAGCTCGTCCACACGCTCAACGGCTCCGGATTGCCGCTGGCACGCACGGTTGCCGCGATCCTCGAGACATACCAGCAGCCCGACGGGAGCATCATGGTCCCGGACGTTCTCCGCTCGTACATCGGGCGGGATACGATCGGCCCACCTGCCTGAGGGAGGCTGGAGCCAGAGAGGGTCCGTCATGACGACACCGTCCGACCCAGGAGCCACGCCCGAGCCCCCGCCGCCCGCGCCTGAGCCAACGACCGGACCTCAGCCCGCGCCCGAGCCGGCCCCACAAGCGCGAACCACCCCGATCGTCTCCTGGGAGGCACCGACCGAGGAAGTCGGGCCGGCGCCGGGCATCAAGTTCGCCCCGCACGGCAGCCGTTTTCTGGCCTACATCGTCGACGCGCTCATCGTCGGCGCGATCCTGATCGTGATGACGATCGCTCTTTCCATAGTGCTCGTGGGTGCCGCCGCGACGGGCGGCCGGTCAAATCCCG
>JANMPL010000036.1:0-1886 GCA_031369845.1 Chloroflexota bacterium | reverse complement strand
CGACCACGGCCTCACTGAGCTGCCTGATCGGGCTGGCCCTGGCGGGTCAGGACGACGAGTGGCAAGGCGGCCGGCGCTACCTCCGGCCCGAGACGATGCCGGACCATGCTCCTCGCAAGGTGGTCGGACCGACGCGCGAGTGACGCCCTGTTAGACCATGTTCCAGGACTTGACCGTCGGTGGCTCGGCTGCCGGAAGCTGCTGCTTCGCCGTGGTGTCGATCGGCCCGATGCCCTCGAAAAGACAATTCGGTGAGGCCGAACTGACTTCCACCAACCATCGCTATCCGGTCGGAGTCATCCTCTGTACAGGCATAGCGAGGGACTCACACGATCGTGGACAGCGTCCTGGTGGCACCGGCGATCCGAGCTGGCGAAACGGCCCTCGTGGACCGCGCACGGCGCGGTGACCACGACGCGTTCGCCGCCCTCGTCGACGCGCGCCTCGCGGGCACGTTCCGGACGGCTCTCGCCATCCTCGGTAACGAGGCCGACGCTCGCGATGCGACGCAGGAGATCTTTCTGCGGGCTTGGCGCAACCTGCCGGAGCTTCGCGAACCCGATCGCTTCGGGGCCTGGTTCGGGCGGATCGTCGTCAACACCTGCCGGACCGCGATCCGTGGGCGACGCCGCCGAATCGTCCGCGAGATCTCGGTCGGGGCCTTGCCCGACGCGGGCGAGCAGCTGCCATCCCCGGTGAGTCCGCACGACGATCGGACCGCCGACCTCGACTTGGTCGAGCGGGCGCTCGACCGCCTGTCGCTGGCCGATCGGACGCTCCTGGCGCTCCATCACTTCGAGCACCTCCCGCTCGGCGACATCGGCGAGCGGCTCGGCGTGCCCGGCAAGACCGTGAAATCCCGTCTGTTCAGTGCGCGTCGCTCGCTCGAGCGTGCGCTCGAGGTGGAACGACGATGAACCGATCCGAGTGGCTGAGCGACGAACTGATCCAGGCCGCATTCGAGCGACGCGCCGGCAGGGCCGCTCCCGGCGATCTGAGCGAGACCATCCTCACCCTGAGCGCCGCGTCGAGCCAACGCTCGCCGTGGCGCCAGCAGTTCAGGGGCACCATGTCGACCCCTGTCCTCCGCCCGGCGTTGCTCAAGGGCGTTGCTGCGGCCGCCGTCATCGGCGTGATCGCGGTCGGTGCCGCCCTCTACGTGACGAGACCCGGCGAGCCCACGGTGGGCGGACCGAGCCCAACGCCCACCGCGACGTTCATCCCGAGCACGCCCGCCAGTCCATCGGCCGGCCCGAGCGTGGCTGTCGCTTCACCGAGGGCGCCCGCCTGGATCGCCACCGGCGGGATGACCGAGGCCCGCACGGGTCAGACCGCCACGCTGCTGGCGGACGGCAAGGTGCTCGTAGCGGGCGGCAGCGGCAGCGCAGTGGCCATCGCAGAGCTGTACGACCCGGGCAGCGGGACCTGGACCGCCACCGGGAACATGCACGGTGCCCGCGATGGCCAGACAGCGACGCGGTTGCCCGATGGCAGGGTGCTGGTGGCCGGCGGCGGCGACGGCGGCGAAGTGGACACCGCAGAGCTGTACGACCCGGTCAGCGGGACCTGGACCGCCACCGGGGACATGCTTACTCGCGCCAGAGATCACACCGCCACGCTGCTGCTGAATGGCAAGGTGCTCGTTGTGGGCGGCCTCTACACAGATTGGGCGGAGCTGTTCGACCCGGGCAGCGGGACCTGGACCGCCGCGGGGGGACTTCTCACACGCCGCTACGGCCATACGGCCACGCTGCTGCCCGATGGCAGGGTGCTCGTGGTGGGCGGGAAGACCCTCAGAAACAATGCCTCCTCGGCCGAGCTGTACGACCCGAACAGCGGGTCGTGGACGGCCACCGGGAACATGGTCCGCCTCGGCGGCGGCGCGG
>JANMPL010000596.1:0-2891 GCA_031369845.1 Chloroflexota bacterium | reverse complement strand
GTCGCAACCTGGGTCGGCGTCATCAGTCAACCAGGAGCGCGGCCTCTTCGGCGAAGCGTTCCGCGGCGAGGACCATCGCGTCGGGGGTGGGGGCGGGGAACGCCAGCGCGAGGTGCTCGACGCCGAGCTTCTCGAAGGCGCGGATCTCCGCGGCAATCTCCTCCGGTGATCCGCGAAGCATGAACGAAGGGTCGTCTGTCGGGCCGTTGTGAACGCGGACCCGGGCCGAGAGTGTTGGCATCAGCCGGCCGGCTGCCTCAGCGGCGGCCCGGATGATTGGGACGCGCTTGGCGTATGCCTCCGCGCCGCTCGCCGATGAGTGGTAGCCATCGCCCAGACGCCCGGCCCGCTGCAGCGCGGCCTCGGCTCGGCCGCCGACCAGAATCGGCAGCGCGGCGCCCTGCGCCGGCAGCGGATTGAACACGAAGTCTTCGAGCGGGTGAAACCGCCCGACGAACGGTTCGGTCGACCCCGACCAGAGGTGCCGCCACAGTGCAATCGTCTCGTCGAGATAGGCGCCCCGCACGTGGAATCGATCCGCAGCGCCCAGGTTGGCGAACTCCTTCTCGTTCCAGCCGACACCGACCCCGGCCAGGACCCGACCGCCGGTCAGCGAGTCGAGCGTCGCGAGCTCCTTGGCGAGGAGCACGGCATTCCGCTGCGGAACGACGATGACGCTCGTCCCGAGCCGCAGATCGGGGTGGCGCGCGCCGACCCAGGTCAGGGTTTGGATGGCGTCGTAGTTGATCCGATAGTCGGCCGACTTGCTGCCGCGGTCGACGAGCACGTGGTCGGTCGTCCAGACGGCTTCCCATCCGAGGGAATCGGCCACGCCAGCGGCTGCTTCGATCGCCTCGGGGCTGGCAAGGTCAGTGAAGTTCGGCAGGCAGATTCCGTATCTCATCAACCGATGGTAGACGGCTGACTGCTGTCCGACAGGGCCTGCGATACTCGACGCGATGGCGACCCGCGGTGCTGCCCTCGCCGCCGTGGCCGTCATGGCGATCTCCTCCGTCGCCTCCGGGTGCCGGGAGCTCCCGCAGCTTCGCTCAGAGGAAACTACCTCGCCTGAAACTGGGCTCGCGACGCCTAGCAGCCGCCCGACGCCGACGAGTGGCAGCGGCATCGCCCGGCTCGTGATCGAGACCTTCGACGACCCCGCCATCTTCGGCGGCCCAGGCCAGGAGGTGCTCCGCTATCCCGTCTCCGCCGGCGACGGGTTCGCGATCCTCGGCGAGGTTTCCGAGAGCGGAGCGACCCACGAGGAGGCGTGGCTCAGCTCCGACGGCGAGAAGTGGCAGCGGGTCCGACAGATTCCGGCAATGGACGGGGCGTGGTTGGCCGGCGTCGCGGAGCTCCCGCAGGGCAGACTCCTGGCGATCGGCCGGATCGTCGGCGACGCAAACATCTGGACGTCCGACGACGCGGGCCGCACCTGGGCGGTGGGAACGATCGCCGATGTTCCACCTGGGACAGCCTTCGGTCAGGTTGTGTCCGGTCCGGCGGGCGTCTTGCTGCTCGGCGTCGATACCTCGACGAGGGCAGAGGTGGCCAGCCTGTTCTGGAGTCCGGACGGCGAAGAGTGGACGCTCGTCGCGATGCCCGCAGACGTCTTCGCTCGCGGCCAGATCCGCAGCATTGCCGCGACCCCATCCGGATTTCTGGCTCTCGGGGGCAGGCTACCCGTCGAACCGGCACCTATCAGTGACCCCTTCCTGGGCGCCAGGGCGGCAGCTTGGTGGTCCACCGACGGCCGCACCTGGGCCTCCGCGGATGTCGAGGACGGGCCGATCTTGTACGGAGCGTGGGCAGGTTCGAAAGGCAGTCTCGGGTTGGGCATGAACGACAAGCTGGCGGGCGCACCCCCGGCGCCGTGGTACTCCGTCGACGGCCGGCAATGGGACCTGCAGAACCTCACGATGGAATCGGGCGCGCCGGCGGTCTGGGACAGCCGAATCTTCATGCTTCGGTCGAAGTTCGTCGGAAGCGACGCCATCGTTGAACTGAGCGAGAGTGGCAATGGTGTTGAGTGGCGGGTTGCGGGTCAGACGCCAGAGGCGCGCACTGGCGGGATCGGGGTGATTGCACCTGGTGCTCCAGGCTTGATCCAGGTCGGGGGCAGCGACGGCGACGTCACTGTCTGGCTGATTCGGTGGCCCGAGGGCTGACCGCTCGCGTCCAGGCCGCTCTCTCGCGACCACTTGAACTTGGCCATTTAGCCACCCAGGGACTACTAGGCCAGGTCGGGGACGAGTCCGCTCCATCGTGGTCTCGGCCCCACGTACGACGACGTCATTACGAGCACGGAACCTCCGGTCCTTAGTGCCTGGATCCGGCCTAAAGGTCCCTGGGCGGATGTCTGGCCAAACTTGCGTGGGCAGAACGTTAGCGGTGGTCTGAGCCGCGATTCGTCTGGTCTGCGGTCGTCGCGGGCCCTCGCCTGAGGGTGGATCCGACGTGTATCGGCCCGGACGCCGGGCCGTGGAGTCGCCGATCCCCGCCAACGTTCCCCGGACGCAAGTTTGGCCAAGTAGGGAGCGCTCGGGCGACGGAGGGGCGGGACAGGAGCCCGCGGGCGTGAGCCGGGAGCGCCCGATACCATCTTGGGCATGCCCAACCGCCTCTCGAATGAGACCAGCCCGTACCTGCTCCAGCACGCTCACAACCCCGTCGACTGGTATCCGTGGGGACCGGAGGCCCTCGAGCGAGCCAAGCGCGAGAACAAGCCGATCTTCCTCAGCATCGGTTATGCGGCATGCCACTGGTGCCACGTCATGGAGCGGGAGAGCTTCGAGGACGCGGCCACGGCCGAGGACCTGAACCGGGATTTCGTCGCGGTGAAGGTCGATCGCGAGGAGCGGCCAGACCTCGACCAGGTCTACATGTCGGCC
>JANMPL010000582.1:0-11219 GCA_031369845.1 Chloroflexota bacterium | reverse complement strand
GTCGGCACCCTGATCAAGACGGGCGACTACGTCGACATCGTCCTCGGACTGACGGGCGACAAGTTCCCGGTCGTGACGCTCAATCCGCAGGACGACTCCATCACGGTCGTCGCCGGACTGAACAGCACGAGCGTCAAGCTTCTCATCGAGGGCATGCAGGTGATCGGCACGATCCGCCCGCCGACCACCACGGCTAACCGGACCAACGCAGCTCCCTCCGCCAGCGCCGCCCAGGCGCCGTCGACGACCCTCACCGACGACGGTCAGGAGCTCGTGATCCTCGCCGTCACCGCCCAGCAGGCGGAACTCATCAAGTACGCCCAGATCGACGGCGACATCTCGCTCCTCCTCCGCAACTCGCGGGACTTCGTGAACGAGAACGGTGAGCCCGTCATCAGCCTGCCGGCCGGAACGACCGGTGTGATCCTCAAGACCCTTGTCGACGGCTATGGCGTCCTCCGACCGGAGCTCGTCGAGGCCATCATCCCGGCCCAGTGACCCGCACATCGAGATAACCCGGTCGCACCCGCGACCGCGATCCCGGCGGTGCGACGGGCGCGAAGGACCCCACCGGTCCCGCGCCCGTTCGCCTCTCCGGGGCACATGATCCAGGCAATACCAGAAGGCAGAAAACGAACCACCAGATGGCCGATCCGATCCGTGTCCTTATCGTGGACGACATTCCGGAGACCCGCGATCACCTGACGAAGCTCCTCAGTTTCGAGAGCGACATCGAAGTGGTCGGGGCCGCCGCGTCCGGCGCACAGGCGCTGGAGCTCGCGGCCCAGCTCCTGCCCGGCGTCGTCCTGATGGACATCAACATGCCGGACATGGACGGCATCGCCGCCACCGAGCGCATGAGCGCAGAAGTCCCGGACGCCGCCGTCGTCATGATGTCGGTGCAGGGTGAGGCGGACTACCTGCGGCGCTCGATGCTCGCCGGCGCCCGTGAATTCCTCGTCAAGCCGTTCAGCAGCGATGAGCTGACAGCCTCGATCCGGCAGGTCTACTCCCGGGAGATGGAGAAGGCCAGCCGTCGCGCGGCTGCCCCCGTGATGGCCCCGGGCGGACCGACCGGCGCGGCCGGCGGCGGCGGCCAGGATCGCGACGGCCAGATCGTTGCCATCTTCAGCCCGAAGGGCGGCGTGGGCCGGACGACGATCGCGGTGAACATGGCGATCGCAGCAGCGACTGAGCTCGGTCAGACGGTCGTGCTGGTCGACGCTTCGTTCCAGTTCGGCGATGTCGGCGTCCTGCTCAACTTGAACCCGAAGAACAAGTCGATCGCAGACCTGGTGCCGGAACTCGAAGCCGGTGAGCCCGAGTCGCTCGACACGTTCGTCATCAACCACTCGGCCGGCGTGAGGGTCCTCCTCGCACCGCCGTCGCCGGAGATGGCCGAGCTCATCACGCCGACCGTCGTGAAGCGCGTGCTCGAGGCCCTCCGCCGGGAGCACGACCTCGTCATCGTCGACTGCACCTCGTGGTTCAACGAGACGACGCTGGCGATCCTCGACGTTGCCGACACCGTCCTCACGGTGCTGAGCCTCGAGATCACGAGCATCAAGAACATGCGCCTGTTCCTCGAGGTGGCCGACCAGCTCGGCTACGAGCAGAACAAGGTCAAGCTCGTCCTGAACCGCGCAGACTCGAGCCTCGGCATCCGCGTCACGGACGTCGAGAACTCGATCGGCCGGAAAGTCGACCACACGATCGTCAGTGACGGTCGAAGCGTTGTGTACGCCCTCAATCGGGGGGTACCCTTCTTTCTGTCCAACCGGGAGGCCCAGGTCTCCCAGGACATCCTCCGGCTCGCCGCTTCAGTGGCGGGCGAACGCGCCTCCGTTTCGGCGGAGGAGCCACGCAAGGTAGCTCCGAAAAAGTCGTTGTTCTCATTCCGATGATCATGTCGGTGGTAGCGTGCCCCCAGGGGCGAAAAGGGGTTTGATGCGATGTCACTCCTGAAGAGAATCGAGAGCGCTCGGCCGGGGGCCGGTCCCGCTCCGGCGTCCGGAGTTCCCGCGGTTCCAGGTGGGGGACCCGGCGGGCCGGGCAACCTGTCGCCGAGCGCATCCCAACGCCTGATGACGCAGGCTCCCGTTCGGGAGTCGTTCCGTGACGTCAAGTTCCGGATCCAGAGCCGCGTCATCCAGGATCTCGACCCGAAGCTGGACCTGTCCAACCAGGTCGAGGTCCGGCGCCAGATCGAGGAGATCTTCGGCAAGGTCATCGACGAGGAAGGCCTCGCCCTGACCCGTGCCGAGCGCGTCCGGATGCTCGAGCAGATCACCGACGAGATCATCGGTCTCGGACCGCTCGAGCCGCTCCTCCGCGACGAGTCGATCTCGGAAGTCATGGTCAACGGCCCCCGCCAGGTCTACATCGAGCGGTCGGGCAAGCTGGAGCTGACGAACGTCGTCTTCCAGAACGACGACCACGTCATGCGGATCATCGACCGGATCATCGCGCCGATCGGTCGCCGCGTCGACGAGTCGAGCCCGATGGTCGACGCTCGCCTCACCGACGGCTCCCGCGTCAACGCCATCATCCCGCCGCTGTCGCTCGTCGGTCCCGTCATCACGATCCGGAAGTTCTCGGCCTCGCCGTTCACGACCGAGGACCTGATCCGCTTCGGAACCGCGACCTCCGACATGTTCGACTTCCTCCGCGCCTGCGTGGAGGCTCGCCTGAACCTCTTCGTCTCGGGCGGCACGGGTTCCGGCAAGACCACGACGCTGAACGTCCTGTCGTCCTTCATCCCGAACGACGAGCGGATCGTGACCATCGAGGACGCCGCCGAGCTCCAGCTTCGCCAGGAGCACGTGGTCACCCTCGAGTCGCGCCCGCCCAACATCGAAGGCAAGGGCGCGATCCCGATCCGCGAGCTCGTCCGCAACTCCCTCCGGATGCGGCCTGACCGCATCATCGTCGGGGAGTGCCGTTCAGGCGAGGCGCTCGACATGCTTCAGGCCATGAACACGGGCCATGACGGCTCGATGTCCACGGGCCACGCCAACAGCCCTCGCGACATGCTGTCGCGCCTCGAGACGATGGTGCTCATGGCCGGCGTGGACCTCCCGGTCCGGGCCATCCGCGAGCAGGTCGCCTCCGCGGTCGACTTGATCGTCCAGCAGAGCCGCCTCAAGGACGGCTCCCGCCGGATCGTCAACATCACCGAGGTCCAGGGGATGGAAGGCGACGTCATCGTGATGCAGGATGTGTTCGTCTTCGAGCAGACCGGCATCGTCGAGGGCAAGATCCAGGGTCGGCTCAAGCCGACCGGTATCCGACCAAAATTCGTCGAGAAGTTCGAGGTGATGGGAATCAACCTGCCACCCGGCGTCTTCGGCTTCACGTACTAAGCGGGGAGGAGGCGGAACCATGGCGATTACGCTGATAGTCGCAGGGATTGCGGCCGCGGCGATCTTCCTGATCGCTATTGGCATTGCGACGTCCGGCAGCGGTTCCGCGGTGAGCAACCGCCTGGAACGCTACGCTTCCGGCAAGGATCCGACCGCTGCTGCGGCCGGCGGCGGCATCGCCGAAATGATCTCCCAGAGCGTGGCACTCGCCTCGCTCAACCGGGTCGTCGAGCAGCGCGACTTCGGCGCGAACCTCGCTCGCGACATCGCCCGTGCCGACCTCAAGCTCAAGCCAAGCGAGTTTCTCGCGATCTGGGCCGCCTCGATCATCGGGATCCCGGTCCTGTTCGTGGTCTTCTCGCTGGGTCTCCCGGCACTGCGGACGCCGATCGCCCTCCTCGTCGGGCTGATGCTCGGCTTCTTCCTGCCGCGGATGTGGCTGGGACGCCGCAAGAGCGGCCGCCTCAAGTCCTTCAACAAGCAGCTTCCGGACACGATCACCCTGCTCGCGAACGCGCTTCGCGCAGGTTCATCGTTCCTCCAGGCCATCGAGCTAGTCGTCCGCGAGTCTCGGCCGCCGATCTCGCTCGAGTTCGGGCGGGTCATCCGCGAGGTCAACCTCGGACTTCCGTTCGAGCAGGCCCTCGAGAACATGGTCCGCCGCGTCCGGTCGGACGACCTCGAGCTGATGGCCACGGCCATCTCGATCCAGCACACCGTTGGTGGCAACCTCGCCGAGATCCTCGACTCGATCGCCTACACGATTCGCGAGCGAGTTCGGATCAAGGGCGAGATCCAGACGCTCACCGCCCAGCAGCGGCTGTCGGGCTACGTCGTCGGCTTCCTGCCGATCGCCCTCGCCGGCTTCCTGTTCGTCGCAGCACCGAACTTCATGGATGCGATGTTCCTCAACCCGCCTGCGGTCCTCGGCCTCCCGGCCGGCGTCGTCCTCCTCCTCGTCGGCGGTTTCATGATGTTCATCGGGTTCATGCTCATCCGAAAAATCGTCGACATCGAGGTCTGAGCAGTGCCCACCACCCTCCTCCCGATCATCGTCGCGGCAGTCGCCGCCGGAGCCATCCTGCTCATTTTCGTCGGCCTCACCGGCAGATCTCCTGTCGACCCCGTGCAGGCCCGTCTGACCCAGCTGGGCGCGATGCAGGCGAGGAACCTCGAAGAGCTCGAGCTCCAGCAGCCATTCATCGAGCGCACCCTGCGGCCGCTCGCCACCGCGCTGTCCGGCCGCGTCTCGCGGATGGCCAGCAGCTCGTTCCAGGAGAAGGCTGAGAAACGCCTGGCCTTGGCGGGCAACCCCGGCAACCTGCGGGTCGCGGACTGGCTCGGCGTCAAGGCCGTCGCGGCCGTGATCGGCGCCATCATCTTCGTCCTGCTGTTCGTCGTGGTCGGCTTCATGAAGCTGCCGATCCCGCTGAACTTCGGGATGGGCGTCATCGGACTTCTGTTTGGCTACACGGTTCCCGAGTTCTGGCTCGGCGGGCGGGTTCGCAAGCGCCAGCACGCGATCCTGCTGCAGATCCCGGACGCCCTCGACCTGCTGACGATTTCGGTCCGGGCCGGTCTCGGCTTCGATGCCGCGCTCGGCAAGGTCGTGGAGAAGCTCCAGGGCCCACTGACGGAGGAGTTCCGTCGGGCGCTCGCCGAGGTCCGCGTCGGCAAGGCGCGCCGCGAGGCGCTGCGAGACATCGTCCCGCGAACCGAAGTTGGCCCGCTGACGAACTTCATCGGCGCGATCATCCAGGCCGAGCAGCTCGGTGTGTCGATCTCGAAGGTCCTCCAGGTCCAGTCCGAACAGCTTCGCATCGAGCGCCGTCAGCGCGCCGAGGAGCAGGCTGCGAAGGCGCCGATCAAGATGCTGTTCCCGCTCGTCGGGTGCATCTTCCCGTCGCTCTTCATCGTCATCCTCGGGCCGGCCATCATCCTGATCATCCTGAACCTCACGCCATCCACCGGCCAGTAGATTGCCGGCCGCAGCCACGGCCTTGGCTCGGAACCTGACGCGGGGCACCGTTCTCGCGGAGAGCGTCGAGCACGCCACCGGCTTGTGGGCGAAGTTCAAGGGCCTCATGGGACGGCCGACGCTGGCCGCTGGTACCGCCCTGTGGCTGCCTGGCAGCAACGGCATTCACATGATGTTCATGCGGTTCCCGATCGATGCCGTGTTCCTCGGGCGCCCGGACGACGCCGGCGCGCGCCCGGTCGTGTCCGTCCACGAGCGACTGCCCGCTTGGCGCGGACTCGTGCCGCTCGTCAGCGGAGCCCACGGGGTGCTCGAGCTACCAACCGGAACGGTCGCCGCGACGGGGACCGCCGTTGGGGATCAAATCGCCCTTGATTGACGGCGCCCGGCCGACCGGTGGGCGGTGGGCGGGCGCATCGTGATCAGCGCTCTCGAGCGACCGTCGCCGCCGATACGCCGATCGCACCCGCTTCGATCAGCGGCTTCGCGCAGGCAGCGAGCGTGGCCCCGGTTGTCACGACGTCGTCGATGAGGATGATCCAGCGGCCGTTGAGGGGACGCTGATCCCTGGTGTCGGCGGACGTGCCCAGTGGTCGCAGCCGGAACGCGCCGTCCACGTTCGTCGCGCGGGCCGATCGGTCGAGGTCGAACTGGGCAATCGTCGCGCGAGCTCGCTCGAGGATCGGCGCGCACGGAAGCCCCAGCTGGAGCGCGGCTGCCCGCGCGATCAACTCCGCCTGGTCGTAGCCGCGCGCCCGCGCCCGATCGGCATGGACGGGGACGGGGATGAGCAGATCGCCGCCCGCGCCTGCTCTCCGCCAACGCCGGGCGATCGCCGCTCCGAGCGGGGTGGCGAGCCGCTTCTCGCCGGCGTACTTCAGCTCGTGCAGGGCGTTCCTGATCAGCCCGGTGAACGGCGCGCACCACTCGAGCTGGAGGAGCGGCGGCGGAACATCGGACGGCAACCCGATGGCGATGCCCGCCGGCAGCTCCAATCGGGCGTCGAGCGCGGGCAGGCACGCCGCGCAGATCGGCGGTCCCTCCGAACCGCAGCCCGGACAGCGGGCCGGAAGGGCGAGGTCCAGCACGCGCGTCCCGAGCGCTGCCAGACCGTTCATCACGTGATCGTTGCAGGCCCCGCTTAGCTGCGAGCAAACGTGCTCGAATGGAAGCCGTCGTAGAGCGCTTGATGAGTCTCAGTCGAGCGGCGGATGGCACCATTCAGTCGATGGATGATCGACGGATCGGCCGGATTCTGCGCGCCGTTCGGCAGCGTCGCGGACTCCGCCAATCGGACATCGCCGCGACGATCGGCGTAAGCCAGAGTGTGATTTCGCGGCTCGAGCGCGGCCGGCTCGAATCGGTTGGCCTGGGGGCGCTCCGGCGCGTCGCCATGGAGCTCGACGTGTCGATCAGCATTGCAGCGAACTGGCATGGCGGACAGGGCGACAGACTGCTCGATCGTGCGCACGCCGCGATCGTCGATCACGTCATACAGACGCTGAAGGAGCTGGAGTGGGAGGTGATGCCGGAGTTCAGCTTCAACCACTTTGGCGACCGCGGATCAGTCGACGTGCTCGCCTGGCACCCTGTTCATCGAGTCCTGCTCATCATCGAAGTCAAGGCCACGCTGACGGATCTCCAGGACTTGCTGGTCTCGCTGTCACGGAAGCTCCGCGTCGTTCCCGACATCGTCAGCAAGAGCCTTGGCTGGGACGCGGATCACGTGGCGAGGATCGTCATCGTTGCCGGCACAGCGGCGAACCGATCCATTGTTGCCCGACATGCCGCTACCTTTGTTGCCTCCTTTCCGGCTCGCTCGCGGGAGATCCACGCCTGGCTGCGTCGACCGTTGGGTGCGCTCGCTGGGGTCTGGTTCGTTTCTACCAGTTCCCTGGGGGGTGGTATGTCGGTCGCGCGAACTCGCATCCGTCGAACCTCGCGCGTCCGTGCGTGACGTTGTTTCGTTGTAGTCGCCGACGGCATCAAACGGACGCAACGCTGGCTGCGGGGCCGTTAATAGTCGCGTGGTGACTGCTACGAGCCACGAGGACTTTGCCGGGTCGGGTGTAGACTCGGAGGGCGGCGGGTCGTCCTGCCGATCCGCCTCAGCTGGCCCAAAACCCCCGCGTCGAGCAGGGACGCGTCTCCGGGGAGGTGAGCGTGAGGACGATCGTCAAGGGCAAGAACATCGAGGTCTCCGATCGCACTCGAGCCTACGCCGAGCGGAAGCTCAAGCGCCTCGAGCGGATGCTCGACGATCGGTCGGACGCCCTCGTGGAGTTGTCCATCGAGCAGCACCGCAGCGCATCCGATTCACACATCGTCGAGGTGACGCTCGTCATCGATGGACGACCTCTCCGGACGCACGCGGCCGCGGTCAGCCATCGCGCCGGCGTCGACGAGGTCGTGGACAAGCTCGAGCGCCGCGCGGTCGACCACCGCGAGAAGCCGCGGGTTCGCGCCCGGCCCGAGCAGGAGAAACAGATCCTGCGCCGCATCGCCGACGGCACGTCGACGACGGATCGCGAGCACCAGATCGTCAAGACGAAGCGGTTCGGTATCGAGCCGATGTTCGAGGAGGATGCGGCGGCCCGGATGGAGGAGCTGGGCCACCAGTTCTTCATCTTCGTCAACGCCGAGAACGAGCGGATCAACATCCTCTACCGGCGCGGCGACGGCGATCTCGGGCTGATCGAGCCGATGGTCGGCGGCGAGTACACGACCTACCCGGTCGACCGCACCAAGAGAAGCCGTAGATCGAACGGGCAGCACTGAGCCCGCGACGCTGGCGCGACCCGGTCGTGACCGCGCCGGCTCACTCGCCTGTTCTCTCGTCCTCCTCGCCCTGCCGCGGACGCCGGGGTGGCTGGACCGAAGGCCACGGATCCGGCGGAGGCGTCCCGGTGTTCATCGGAGCCGCGCGGCGGTAGATGCCCGCATCACGCGTCATGAGCCCGCCGTCGACGAGGTAGCGACGCAGCGCGGCGACGTCGCGGTGAAGAAGGGCCAGCCGCTGGTTCACCTCCCGCTCCTCGTAGTCGCGGTCCTCCGGAACGGCGAGGTCCAGGAGGTACGGCAGGAGCAGCTCGCGCTTCCTCGGCTTGGCCGGGATCGACACGAGGCGGCCGTCCTTGACGAACGCCCGGATCACCCGCTCCTCGTCCGTTAGCCGGCGCAGCTCGTCGGTCATGGTCGGAACCGTAGCACCCAGGCCGAACGCGAACGCGGGTGCCACCCGAGCATCGTCGGATACGATGGCGGATATGCTCCCCGACGGCCGTCGACTCGGCGCCCACCTGCCGCTCGGCGCCGGAATGGTCCGGGCCGTCGACCGGGCGAAGGAGATCGGCGCGAACGCGATCCAGATCTTCGGTGACAACCCCACAGCGTGGCGTCGGCGGGCGGACCCACCCAGGGAGCAGGCCGCGTTTCGTGAACGTCTCCGCGAACACGGGATCGGCCCGGTCGCCATTCACGCGGCCTACCTCGTCAACCTCGCCGGCCCCGACGAGGACTTCTTCGAACGCTCGGTCGGCGTCCTGACGAACGATCTCCGGAGCGCGCCCGGATTTTCCGCGAGCTTCGTGAACGTCCACACCGGGTCGCATCGTGGCGACGGCGTCGCGGCGGGTACCGAACGAATCGCTGAGGGAGTCGCCCGCGTGGTCGCCGATACCGACGGCGGTCCTGCCGGCGCCGTGCTCGTGCTCGAGAACTCAGCGGGAGGCGGCTTCGGGATCGGAACGACGGTCGAGGAGCTGGCCGACATCGCCGAAGCGATCGCCGCCCGGGGCGTCCCCGACGACAGAATCTCCTTCTGCCTGGACACGGCCCACGCCTGGGGCGCGGGGTATCGCCTGTCCGACCCCGACAAGATCGACGAGCTCCTGACAGCGTTCGACGCGCGGATCGGGATCGGCCGGCTGCCGATGGTCCACCTCAACGACTCCAAGTCCGAGCTCGGCTCGCACGCCGACCGCCACGAGCATGTCGGGGCCGGCCAGATCGGTGAGGCGGGCATGGCCCATCTCCTTCGCCACCCGCTCCTCGCCCACGCAACCTACTACCTCGAGACCCCCGGCATGGACGAGGGCTACGACGCGATCAATGTCGCCCGAGCGCTCGCGCTCGCCGCCGGACGTCCACTCGAGCCACTGCCACCCGGCGCGATGACCGTTCGCGGGAGCCGCGCCAGGTCGGCCCCGGCGCCTGACGCCGAGCTGGACCTGGACCCGGCGCGGTCCTGAAGGCCTTGAGCCCACCTGTGCTCGCTCGCCTCCGCGCGTCGCTATCACAACCATCGCCGGACCGGCTCGTGCTGATCGGCCTTGTGCTGCTTGCCGCGGCGCTCCGCTTCGTCAACCTCGCCACCCGCGGGACGTGGGACGCGGACCAGGGTCACGACATGTTGGTGCTGCGGGCGCTGGTCGGCGCGGGCGAGCTGCCGCTCCTCGGGCCGCCGACGTCGATCGGGGACTTCCATCACGGCGTCCTCTACTACTACCTGCTCGCACCCGCCGCGGCCCTGAGCGGCGCGGATCCACTCGGCGTCGTCGGAGCGATCGCCCTCGCGGGAGTGGCCGCGGTCGCTGTCACGTGGTGGCTGGCGCGGGCGATCGGCGGGCCCGTCGCGGGCGCCGTCGCGGGCCTCCTCATGGCCGTGTCGGCCAGCGCGGTCGACGAATCGACGTTCATCTGGAACCCGAACCTCATCGCCCTCGCGAGCTCGATCGCCCTCGCGGCTGCGTGGCGGGCGTGGGCGGGCGGCCGGGCCGCGTGGTGGATCGTCGCCGGCCTCGGCGTCGTCGTCACGATGCACTGTCACGTGCTTGGGAGCGTGCTGCTGCCGCCCGTCGCCGGGCTCTGGATCGCCGACATGCGCCGGCGGCCTCCAGGTGCCATGAGGTCGGCCCGCTTCCGGGCGGGATTGCTGGCATTGGCGCTCCTGATCCTGAGCTACGTCCCGCTCGCGATCCACGAGCTCGGAAACGACTTCTCCGAGGCGCGCGCCGCGCTGGAGTTCATCGCCGGGGGCGGGGAGCCGTCGGCTATGGCGTTGCCTGTTCGGTTCCTCGTCGTCGCCCTCCGAGTCCTGGCGTGGCCGCTGACGGGACTCGTGACCGAGGCACCGATCGCTGCGCTGCTGGCGGCAGCTCTCGTCGTCGGGTTGCTGGCCTGGCGCGCCGTGGCGGGCGCAGGCGCGGAGCGGACGGCCGCCCGGTGGTTCGCGGCGACACTGACCTGGACGATCATCGCCCTGACCGTGGCCGCGAGTGGCCTCGCGACGGTCATTCCGGGCCTGCCCAACGACCACTACCACGCCTTCGCCGACCCGATCGTGTTCGCTGTGGTGGGGCTCGGGGCGGCCGCGCTCGCCCGCTGGCGGCTGGCGGCCGTGTCCGTTCCCGTTGGGCGTGTTGTCACCACGGGGCTCGTCGCGATCCTCGTTGTCTTCAACCTGTCGCGTCAGCCGCCGGCCGTGGTCGCCGACGGCGGCTGGCCGGCCGGTCGCGCCGCGGCCGCACGCGTCATGGCCGTCGGGCCTTCACCGATCGCCCTCGCGAGCCTGCCCGCCTTCAAGTCGGCCGACGCGATGCGGTTCCCGCTCGTCGCCGCCGGGGCTATCGTCGTCACTGGGACCGCCTCGCCGGCCACGCAGCCCGCGACCCGCGTAGTGCTCTGCGATTCATTGTTCGAGACCGCGATCGGGGCGGCCTGTGGTGGCCCCGCCGAGGACGCCGTGGCAGGCGATCGCGCACTTGTGGACCGCTTCGAAGCCGCCCCAGGTCGCTGGGTGTCGGTTTACCGCTGACTACTGCGTTCGTCGCGGATGGGCGTCGCTGGCAAGACGACCCCGAGCACCGGAGCGAGCGCAC
>JANMPL010000560.1:0-7489 GCA_031369845.1 Chloroflexota bacterium | reverse complement strand
CTCCGAGATCGAGTCGATCCTCAAGGCAACCGGTCTCGCACCGGAGCGGCTCGTCGTCGAACTGACGGAAACGGCGATGTTCCAGGACACGGAGACCACGATCGCAAAGCTGGCCTCGCTCAAGCAGCTGGGCGTCCGCATCGCCCTCGACGACTTCGGAACCGGCTATTCGTCGCTCGGGTACCTGCGGCGGTTCCCCGTGGACATCCTGAAGATCGCCCGCGAGTTCGTGATCCCATCGGACCGCGACGCGGGTGAATGGGCGTTCGCCCACGCCATCGTCGCCCTCGGCAACACGCTGGGCCTTCGGATCATCGCCGAAGGCATCGAGGAGGCCGCCCAGGCCGACCGGCTGCGTGGCCTCGGCTGCGAGCTGGGGCAAGGCTTCTTCTTCGCCCGTCCCGTCGAGGCCGCCGCCATCGAGGCGGCCATGGCCGCGGAGCGACCGGCCCCTGCGGCCGGCATCCGGTTCGGTCTCGAGTCCGCCCGCCCGGCGGAGGTCGGGGCCTGATGTTCCTCCTCTATGCCCTGCCCGTCGGGCTACTCGTCGGACTTGCCCTGGGCGGTCGTCTGGCCGGTCTGGCCGCTCTCAATTTCCGGTGGGGGATGCTCGCCGTGGCCGGGTTCGCGCTCCAGATCATCCTGTTCTCGGACCCTGTGAGTCAGCGGATCGGCATGGCCGGTCCACCGATCTACGTCGCATCGACCGCGCTCGTGCTCGTCGCGGTCATTCGCAACGTCCGGATCCCGGGCATGCCACTGGTCGTCCTGGGTGCCGCCAGCAACCTCGCCGCGATCGTGGCAAACGGTGGGTACATGCCGGCCAGACACGCGGCCGATGCTGCCGCCGGCTACTCGAACACGGCCGTGATCCAGTCGCCGGCCCTCGAGCCGCTGACCGACGTCATCGCGCTGCCGGCCTGGCTGCCGTTCACGAACATCATGAGCATCGGTGATCTGCTGATCGGACTGGGGATTGCCGTCGTGATTGCGGCCTCGATGCGCGCCGGACGCACCCCGGCGCAGCCCACGGACGGGTCGCCTGACCCGGTGCTGAAGGGCAACTCCCCCATCTGATCGAGATGGGGCAGTACTTGTGTCTCATGGTCCCCGGACCGATGGCGGCGTAGCTTCGCAGCGTGGGCTAGTCGCCCGCCGCAGAAGGGCCGTCCAGGGCAAATCCATCGCGAGGTGGAGACGCAAAGCCAGGGATCTTGGGTCGACGCGATGCAAGACCGCCCGGCCGCCGGACCAGGTGCGCATAACCGCACACGAAGGAGTCACCGTGAAGGCGAACCTGGCGCGCTTCACTTTTGCGCTGGTGCTTCTGGCATCGATGGCCATGAGCCTCGGCGCAGGAATGCGGTGGATGTTTGAATGATCACCACCGCAACGACCGAATCGGCAGCCGGCCCGCTCGCAGGTCACCGCTGGTTCTGAGCTGATCCGGGCCGCTTGGCCCCAGACACGAATGACAACGACCGCCGACTTCCGGCGGTCGTGTCGATTCTCCCCGTTGATTCCGGCCCGCGACGCACCACCGCCAGTGCCCTCCGGTGGGGTCCGGCGGGTTGCGCGATCCTGCGAGGGCCCGTAGACTGCGCGGACACAGCCGGTTTGATCGGCTGGCGTGTGTTTAGCCGGAGAGCACATTGGGTCTGTTCGACCGTCAGGACCGACGCCGAGTCGCCATCGCCGTGAGGGGCGACGGTCGCCGCGTCCAGATGCCCCTGAACGACCCCGCGTTTTCCGACGTATCGCTCCCCGAGATTCTTCGCTCGCTCCTCCTTGGGCTGGATGGCCTTCTCGGCCTTATTACCGGCTCCCGGCGGGAGAACGGAGGAACTCGGAGGGACGGGCGCTAAGCGCCGCACCACTGAAGACCAACGGGACCCTCGCCGGGAAGGCGAGGGTTTTTTATTGCACGCAGGACGGATCGGGAGACGAGCGATGACACTGACCCGAGGGGACTCGGCCAAGCCGCCAAGTCCCGACGCGCGTCGGACGCACGTGCCGGGCGACGGGACGACGCACGCCGCGGCCGTCGAGCGGGCGCGCAAGGCAATGCTCGATGACACCCGGCCGCGGCGCCGGACCCGGATCGGGGCCGACGTCGTCTGCGAGGCGCTCATGCGCCAGGGCGTCGATGTCTTCTTCAGCTACCCGGGCGGCGTGATCCTGCCGCTCTACGACGTCCTCGGCGACTATCCGGAGATCCGCCACATCCTCGTCCGCCACGAGCAGGGCGGCGCCCACGCGGCCGACGGCTACGCCCGGGTGACCGGTCAGGTCGGCGTCTGTATGGGCACCTCGGGGCCCGGCGCCACGAACCTCGTCACGGGCATTGGCACCGCGCTCCTCGACTCCGTCCCGATGGTCGCGATCACCGGCAACGTGCCGGGCGTGCTCATCGGCAAGGATGCGTTCCAGGAGATCGACATCAACGGCATCACGCTGCCGATGACGAAGCACAACTACCTCGTCCGCAATGCCGACGATCTGCCGCGGGTCTTCGCCGAGGCGTTCCACATCGCCCGCACCGGCCGTCCCGGGCCGGTCCACATCGACATCACGAAGGACGCCCTCCAGCAGGAGACGAGCGCCCAACACCCGACCGACGACGAGGTGGTCGCCGGCCTGCCGGGCTTCCGACCGAACCTCGACGCGAACGGTCGCCAGCTGAAGCTCGCCGCCCAGGAGCTCGCCCAGGCGAAGCGTCCGGTCATCCTCGCCGGTCACGGCGTCCTCCACGCCGAGGCCTGGGACGACCTCCTCGCCTTTGCCGAGAAGACGCAGATTCCGGTTGCCCACACGCTGCTCGGCATCGGGGCGATCTCGGAGGACCATCCGCTCAGCTACGGCTTCATGGGCATGCACGGCTGGAAGCATGTCAACCGGGCGATCCAGTCGGCTGACCTCCTGTTCGCGATCGGGATGCGGTTCGACGACCGCGTCACCGGTAACGTCCGGACCTATGCGCCGTACGCCCGGATCATCCACGTCGACATCGACCCCGCGGAGATCGGCAAGAACGTCGCCGTCGAGGTGCCGATCGTCGGCGATGCGGGGCGCGTCCTCCGGGCCCTCCTGCCGATGGTCGACGAGGTGAAGCCGGAGGTGCGGGCTAGCTACTTCGCGGAGCTCGCGGAGTGGCGCCGGGAGTCCGAGGCCAGCTCGTGGCACGGCTCCGGAGCCTGGCGCGACGGCCTCCTGTCGGCCGACTACGTCGTGAGCCGGATCGGCGAGTTGACCGACCACGCCGCAACCTACGTCGCCGACGTCGGCCAGAACCAGATGTGGCTCGCCCGCTATGCCGGCTTCCGCCAGCCGAACAGCCACGTGTCGTCGGGCGGCCTCGGGACGATGGGCTTCAGCGTGCCGGCGGCAATGGGCGCCGCCCTCGGCCGGCCGGACCGTGAGACATGGGCGATCACCGGCGACGGCGGCTTCCAGATGACCTCGCAGGAGCTGATGACCCTCGTCCAGGACAAGATCCCGGTGAAGATCGCGCTCTTCGACAACAAGAAGCTCGGGATGATCCGGCAGTGGCAGGAGATCATCTACGCCGGGAACTATCACTCGGCCCATCTCCAGGGGCCGGATTACGCGAAGCTCGCCGACGCGTACGGGATCCCGGCGTTCCGCGCCCAGACTCCGGACCAGGTCGACGATGCGATCCGCGCGGCTCAGGCGGTCGACGGGCCCGCGCTCATCTGGTTCGAGATGGCCGAGGAGCAGAACGTCTTCCCGATGATGCCGGCCGGCAAGGGCCTGTCGGACCTGATCGAGAAGTGGGACGGGGCCGACGAATGACGGTTGATCCGAGCGCGAACGGGAAGGCGCCTGCCTCGGACGCCGCCGGCGTGGCCGGCGCCGCACCCGCTCACACTCATACGCCCCCGCCGGCGCGGGCCCTGCCCGGCGGCGGCGAGACGCGCCGCCACACGCTCATCGCGATCGTCCTCGACAAGCCCGGCGTCCTGAACCGGGTCTCGTCGCTCATGCGCGCACGCAACTTCAACATCGACTCGCTGGCGGTCAGCCACACCGACCAGCCCGACGTCAGCCGGATGACGATCACCCTCCACGGGGACGATGTCGCGGTCGAGCAGGCGGCCAAGCAGCTCTATCGGCTGATCGACGTCCTCAAGGTCCAGGACGTCACCTCGGAGCCGACGGTCGGGCACGAACTGGCGCTCGTGAAGATCCGGGCAACCGATTCGAACCGGGCCGAGATCCTGCAGCTCGTCGAGCTGTCGAAGGGACGGGTCGTCGACCTGGCACCGGAGTCGGTCATCGTCGAGGTCACGGGGCCCGAATCGGACGTCGATGCATTCGTCTCGTTGGTTCGGACCTATGGCATCAAGGAGCTGGTCCGCACCGGGGCCGTCGTCATGTCGAAGGGCTCCGCGTCGATCGAGGAGGCAACGAAACGATGAAACCTCGGGCGGATGGCTTCGCGGAGCTCAGCCTCCGACCTCGGTGGGCGGGTGCCGGTTCGTCCGCCCCTGGTCCGGCTGGCGGACCAACCAGCGGACGGGTGGCTCCAAAGGGACCGGTTATCGGGCTTCGCTGGTCACGTGGTCCGGCTAGCGGACCAAGGGGCGGGGGAACGAGTCGATTCCACTCGCTTCCGCGGCCTCCTTCGTCCGTTGGTCCGGCTGGCGGACCGTGGAGTGACGGGACTCCCGGCGCGGGGCACGTAACGGAGGGTAGGAAGCGATGACGGCCAAGATGTACTACGACAACGACGCTGATCCGTCGGCGCTCAACGGGCAGACGGTCGCGATCATCGGCTATGGGTCGCAGGGGCACGCCCATGCGCTCAACCTGCATGAGTCGGGGGTCGACGTGATCGTCGGCCTTGCGCCGGGGTCGAAGAGCCGGCCGCTCGCCGAGGAGGCCGGGCTCCGGGTCGCCGACGTGGCCGACGCGGTCAAGGCCGCCCACGCCATCATGATTCTCGTCCCCGACACGGGCCAGAAGGCCGTCTACGACGCGGATATCGCTCCGAACCTTCGGCCGGGCCAGCTGGTCATGTTCGCCCATGGCTTCAACATTCATTTCGGGCGGATCGACCCGCCTGGTGACGTCGATGTCGGGATGGTCGCGCCCAAGGGCCCTGGCCACCTGCTCCGCAGCGTCTATCAGGCGGGCGGCGGCGTTCCGGCGCTGTTCGCCGTCCACCGCGACGCAAGCGGCACGGCCCGGGCGCGAACCCTCGCCTACGCCCGCGCGCTCGGCAGCACCCGCGCCGGCGTCCTCGAGACGACGTTCGCCGAGGAGACGGAGACCGACTTGTTCGGTGAGCAGTCAGTCCTCTGCGGCGGCACGGCAAGCCTCGTCAAGATGGCGTTCGAGACGCTCGTCGAGGCCGGCTACCAGCCGGAACTCGCCTACTTCGAGACGATGCACGAGCTGAAGCTGATCGTCGATCTCCTCTACCGCGGCGGCCTGAACTTCATGCGCTTCAGCGTCAGCGACACCGCCGAGTACGGCGACTACGTCAGCGGCCCGCGGATCATCGACGAGCGAGTCCGCGAGACGATGCGAGCCGTCCTCGGCGACATCCAGGACGGGTCGTTCGCCAAGCGCTGGATCGCGGAGAACGACTCCGGCCGCCACGAGTTCGAGCGGATGCGAGCCGCGGATCGTGACCACCAGATCGAGCAGGTCGGGGCGGAGCTGCGGAGCCAGATGGCGTTCCTCAACCCCGTCGTCGTCCGGGCCGGCCAGGCCCAGGCCGCGGCCGGCAACCAGGCCGCAGCCGCAAGCGCGGCGGGTACGAAATCGTGAGCGCCTCGCGGGTCGCGCCCGGCACCGTACGGATCTTCGATACCACGCTGCGCGACGGCGAACAGGCGCCGGGCGCCGGCCTGACCGCGGCCGAGAAGCTCGAGGTCGCCCGCCAGCTCGCCCGCCTCAAGGTCGACGTCATCGAGGCCGGCTTCCCCGCGGCCTCACCCGGTGACTTCGAAGCCGTCCAGCGCATCGCCCGCGAGACCAAGGGCGGCGTGGCCGTTGCCGCCCTTGCCCGCTGCCGCGACGGCGACCCGCAGCGAGCCGTCGAGGCGATCCGCGTCGCCGAACGGCCGCATCTCCACGTCTTCATCGCGACGAGCGACATCCACCTCAAGCACAAGCTCCGCCTGTCGCGCGACGAGGCCCTCGCCGAGGCGGTCCGCTGGGTCCGCTACGGCCGCGAGGCCCTCGGCGCGGACGCCGAGATCGAGTTCTCTGCCGAGGACGCGTCGCGAACCGACGTCGACTACCTCCTGAAGATGTACGAAGCGGTTGTCGCCGCAGGGGCGACGACGGTCAACATCCCCGACACCGTCGGCTACGCGATCCCGGCCGAGTTCGGGGTGCTCGTCGGGCGGGTCGTCGATCTCGTCGGCAGCGAGGCGACGGTCAGTGTCCACTGCCACAACGACCTCGGACTCGCCACCGCCAATACGCTCGCGGCGGTCCAGGCCGGTGCCCGCCAGGTCGAGGTCACGATCAACGGCCTCGGTGAGCGAGCCGGCAACGCGTCGCTCGAGGAGGTCGTCATGGCCCTCCGGACACGCCCGACGCAGTTCCCGAAGCTGGGCTCGAACGTCCAGACCGAGCAGATCACCGCGGCCTCGCGTCTCGTGAGCTACCTGACCGGCTTCGCCGTCCAGCCGAACAAGGCGATCGTCGGTGGCAACGCGTTCGCCCACGAGAGCGGGATCCACCAGGACGGCGTCATCAAGAACCCGCTGACCTACGAGATCATGACCCCGCAGTCGGTCGGGTTGTCGGGCAGCCAGCTCACGATCGGCAAGCTGTCGGGGCGGCGCGGGCTCCAAAGCAAGCTGCGCGAGCTCGGCCACGATGTCGAGGGCGACGCGCTCGATGTGCTCTATCGCCAGGCGATCGCGCTGGCCGATGCCAAGAAGGAAGTCACCGACGCGGATCTCCTCGCGCTCGTCGAGCAGCGCGCGTCGGAAGTTCCGGCGTCGGTCGAGATCGTCGGCTGGAGCGTCACGTCGTCGCACGGCGGCAACGCGACAGGCAGCGTCTCGCTCACCGTTCGCGGTGAGGACCGGACGGCCGATGCGACCGGCAACGGGCCGGTCGACGCGCTCTACTCGGCGGTCGACAAGGCACTCCTGCCGGTGCTCGGCTGGCGGCCGGTCTTGACGGAATACGAGATCAAAGCGGTGTCGGCCGGAGAGGACGCGCAGGGGCAGGTCCTCGTCCGCTGCCGGCGCTCGTCCGACGAGGGGCCGGGGGCGCTCATCGTGTCGGGCCACGGGTTATCCACGAACATCATCGAGGCGTCGCTCGAGGCGTACGTCGTCGGGGTCAACAAGCTCCACGGCGCCGAGATCAACGGGGTAAACGTGGCGTTCGTATCGCCACGGGTCGTTGAGGAGCCCTCGTGAGCGAGGCACCGCGCAGGTACCGCATCGCCGCCATCCCCGGCGACGGGGTCGGGCCGGAAGTGGCGGCCGCCGCTCGG
>JANMPL010000555.1:0-3177 GCA_031369845.1 Chloroflexota bacterium | reverse complement strand
CCCCGACGCGGGGCTCTCGAGCGCCGAGGTGCCCAGCGAGCCGCCCGTCGAGGCGACCGCGGACACGACCGAGGGCGGAGACGACGCGGCGACCGCGGCCGACGTGGAGCCGCTCTCGAGCGTCGAGCCGGTTGCCGGTGTCGAGGTTGGTGAGGAGCCGGGCCAGTCGGTCGAGACGACGGCCCAATCGAACGTCGTCGCGCCACGCAGCTCGGCGGCGCTTCTGCGGGCCGTGCCCACGGCGCGCCCGATGGGTTCGTGGTTCCGCCGTGACGGTGGCGCGGGCGACCACTCAGAAACGGACGACTGAACGCGGCTCCCTACTCGCCGAGCATAATTGCCACGTCTTCCGCGACGATCGGCTCCGAGAAGCGAAGGATCAGGATCCGGTCGACGCCGATCGCGTCGGTACTCCCCTCGCACGGCGGCCGAACGAGCGTCATCACCCGCGGATCACTCCCGATCCGAAGTTCGTGATCGGTGCGGCAGGGAAAGCCGGCCCAGCCGAGTTGGAGTGTCGTCGCGTCGATGTTCGTCACCTCAACCGCGTCGGCTGGAAAGCTTTGACCATCGGCCGGTGAGCCCGAGCTCGCCCCGAGGAGCTTGCCCGACTCGTCGATGACGCGTGCGGGCAGCCGGGCTCAGGGCGGATGTTCGCGCCGGGCCGCCTCGTGAGCCTGGCGATACTCATCCTTCAGCCGCTCGACGATAATCTCGACTTCGCGCTCCTCGGCGGAGCCAGACTCCGTCCCCTCGAGACGGCGCTCCGCATCACGCCAGTCGGCGAGGATGGCCGAGATCGGGCGAGCGATCTCCTCGATCGGCTCGACCGCGGCCCCGGGCAATCCCTCGTCAGCCATGCGATGGATCTGTTCGGTGAGCTCGCGCTGACGCCCGCTTCCGACGAGGACCCGCATCGCAATGCTCTCGATTCGTGTCGCGAGATCGACGAATCGCGGATCGTCCGGCGGGATCTGGCGCTTCTCCTCCTCGAGCGCCGACAGCGCCTCGAGGTCGCGCACCAGCTGGTCCGATGTGTCGCGAAGCGCACGACCGGTTTCGGGCATCCGTGCGTCCCTCCTTCGTGTCGACCCATCGCGGGATCGACGGCTACTCCAGCGTAGTGCTCATGCGAACAGCGCGCCTCGGCAGCGCGAAGGATACCCGCACTTGTCCCGAGAGCCAGATCGGAGTCGCGTGGGCATGGATTCCTTGCGGCAGGTGGAGGATCGGCCGTTTGCGGTCTGGTACTGGCGATTATCCCAAAGTACGGCTTGGCGACCCCCGTGCCGTACCCCTACGCTCCGCCCATCAGCAAGCCGCACCCTACCCCTGGCCACCCCAGCGGTGCGGACCTGCCGGGAAGTGCTCTAAACGAGGCAAGCGCCACATGGGGTCCATGGCCGTTAACGAACTCGGGCCGATGCTCACCGCCACCGAAGTGGCCGATATGCTTCATCTCCACGTCAACACCGTGAAGCGACTCGGCGACCGCGGCGAGCTGCCGTTCTATCGCGTCTGCAAGCGCGGCGACCGTCGCTTCCGTCTTGACGACGTGATGAAGTTCCTTACCCAGAACCGCTGACAATCCGGCGCCTGACGAGGGCGTCTGCAGACGACTTCTAGTTCACGGAGCGTCCGCCTCCTCCTGGCGGGCGCTTCGTCGCGTCACCTCAGGCCAATTGCGTCGCGGAGCTCCGCCTTGGACTTCGGTGGGCCGGCCGCAGGCTAGCGCTCGCAGAATCGCTGAAAGATCAAACGGTTCGGAGCGCCTCGCCGAAGATCTCGACCCCTTCCGCGATCTCGGCGGGGGTCGCATTGATCGGCGCTATCCAGCGAACGACCTGATGGGCCAGCCCACACGACAGGACGAGCAGGCCGAGCTCGGCGCAACGTGCGACGAGGTCGGTGGCGAGATCGCCGTCCGGCTCCTTCGTTTCACGGTTCATGACGAGCTCGACCCCGACCATCAGCCCCGGGCCTCGTACGTCGCCGATACGCTCGTCCTCTGCCTTGAGCCGCATCAACCCTTGGGTCAGCTCGTCGCCGCGCTTCGCCGCGTTGAGGACGAGGCCCTCGTCCCGGATTGTCTCGAGCACGGCGACCCCCGCCGCACAAGCGACGGGATTACCGCCATAGGTCGAGCCATGGGCGCTCTTGCCCCAGCGCTCCTGCAGCTCACGGCGCGTGGCGATGGCCGAGAGCGGCAGGCCGTTCGCGATCGCCTTGGCGACGACGACCACGTCCGGGACGATCTCGGCGTGCTCGAACCCCCACATCTTGCCGGTTCGGGCGTAGCCCGTCTGGACCTCGTCGGCGATCAGCAGGATTCCGTGTTCGTCGCAGATCGCCCGCAAGCCCTGGAGGAACGCGGCCGATGCCGGCGTGTAGCCGCCCTCGCCCTGGACCGGCTCGATGATGATCGCGGCCACGGTGCTCGGGGAGATCACCGCCGTGAAGAGCGACCTCAGATTCGCGAGGCTGTCGGTCGTCGCCCGCGCCTCGTCGCCGTCGAAGTCCTGATACGCGGCCGGGAACGGGGCGAAATAGACCGACGGGAGGAGCGGTTCGTAGCCCGTCCGATAGTTGATGTTCGAGGTGGTGACACTCATAGCCCCGAACGTCCGGCCGTGGAAGGCGCCGCGGAACGCCACGATGCCGGGCCGGCCGGTCACCCGGCGGGCCAGCTTGAGCGCTCCGTCGATCGCCTCCGATCCCGAGTTGAGGAACATGATCGTGTCGATCGGGTCGGGCAGCGTCTCGGCGAGCATCCGGGCGAGCGTGACAACCGGCTCCGAGTAGCCGATCGCGCCGGTCGGGCCGATCAGCCGGTCAGCCTGGGCGTGGATGGCCGCGGTCACCCGCGGGTGAGCGTGCCCAAGGGCGGTGACAGCAATCCCGTTCGCGAAGTCGAGATACGACCGACCTGCGGTGTCGAACAGGCGATGGCCGACGCCATGACTCCAGCTGCGCTCGAAGTAGCGGCCCAGGACAGGCGACAGGTGTGTGGCGGCGGCCGCCAGATCGGCGACCGCGGTGACGGGTTCCTCCATCACCCGAGTATAGGTTTGTGCCGGGACTTCCGGCTGTCGCCTTGGACGAGGCTGGGCGGCGAACGCGGTCGCGCTGGGCGTTCCCGGCGCCGCTCCGCGGCGGCTAGCATTCGGGCATGGTCGA
>JANMPL010000522.1:0-3706 GCA_031369845.1 Chloroflexota bacterium | reverse complement strand
CCATACGAGAAGGTCGCCGACGCCGCCCAGGTCCACAGGTTTACCGGCGTCGCACCCACCGTCGCGCTCCACATCCCATGGGACACGGTCGACGACTACACCGATCTCGCCCGTCACGCATCCGACGTCGGGGTCAGCCTTGGCACGATCAACTCGAACGTGTTCCAGGACGACGACTACATGCTGGGCAGCGTCTGCAACCCGGATGCGCGCGTGCGCCGCAAGGCGCTCGACCACCTGCTGGCATGCATCGACATCATGGATGCGACCGGCTCGCGGGACCTGAAGCTGTGGTTCTCGGACGGGACGAACTATCCCGGCCAGGACGACATCCGCGCCCGCCAGGACCGCCTGGCCGACGCGCTTGCGGCGGTCCACGCGCGGCTGGGACCGGACCAGCGAATGCTCCTCGAGTACAAGCTCTTCGAGCCGTCCTTCTACACGATGGACGTGCCGGATTGGGGGACCGCCTATCTCCAGTGCATGGCCGCCGGACCGAAGGCGCACGTCGTCGTCGACACCGGCCATCACGCTCCCGGGACCAACATCGAGTTCATCGTCGCGTCGCTGTTCCGGGCCGCTCGGCTGGGCGGGTTCGACTTCAACTCGCGGTTCTACGCCGACGACGACCTCATGGTCGGGGCGGCCGACCCGTTCCAGCTGTTCCGGATCCTCCGCGAGATCGTCGAGCAGTCGGCGCACCTGCCCGCCTCGGGGGTCAACTTCATGCTCGACCAGTGCCACAACATCGAGCCGAAGATTCCCGGCCAGATCCGATCCGTCATGAACGTCCAGGAAGCAACGGCGAAAGCGCTGCTCGTGGATGCGGACGCGCTCAGCCAAGCCCAGGCAAGGGGCGACGTCCTCGGCGCAAACGCGGTGCTGATGGACGCGTACAACACCGACGTCCGGCCCCTTCTTCAGGAGGTCCGCGCGGGACTGGGCATCGATCCCGATCCGATCGCGGCCTACGCCCGGTCGGGCTACGGCGACAGGATCGTGGCCGAACGAGTCGGCGGCCAGCAGGCGGGCTGGGGCGCATGACCATCAAGTCTGTGACCCCGAACAGCAGCCCGCCGATCGCAGCCCTCCTGGAACGCTCGAACCGGCTGGGGTCGGACCCGCGAAACACGAACTACGCCGGGGGAAATACCTCTGCCAAGGGGACGGGGATCGATCCCGCTACGGGCACGCCGGTCGATCTGCTGTGGGTGAAGGGTTCCGGCGGCGACCTCGGCACGCTGGCGGAGTCGGGCCTGGCCGTGCTGCGGCTGGACCGGCTGCGTGCCCTCGTCGATGTCTATCCGGGCGTCGCCCGCGAGGACGAGATGGTCGCGGCCTTCGACTACTGCCTGCATGGCCGTGGCGGGGCGGCTCCTTCGATCGACACCGCGATGCACGCGCTCATCGAGGCAGAGCACGTCGACCACCTTCACCCGGATTCCGGGATCGCCCTCGCGACGGCCGCCGACGGCGAAACCTTGACCCGTCGCTGTTTCGGCGACCGCGTCGCCTGGGTCGAGTGGCGCCGTCCGGGCTTCCAGCTCGGACTCGACCTGGCTGAGATCCGCCGCACCCATCCCGAGGCGATCGGCGCGATCCTCGGCGGACACGGGATCACCGCCTGGGGCGATACCTCCGAGGAGTGCGAGGCACGCTCGCTCGACATCATCCGGACGGCGCAGCAATTCATCGCAGACAACGGACGCCCCGAACCGTTCGGGGCGGCGATGCCCGGCTACGAGGCCCTGCCCGAAGCCGAGCGCCACGCGCGCGCCGCCGCATTGCTGCCGCTCGTGCGCGGACTCGGCTCGACGGACCACCCCGTCGTCGGCCACTACACCGACAGCGACGTCGTCCTCGACTTCCTCGCGCGGGCCGAGCACCCCCGCCTCGCCGCCCTGGGCACGTCGTGCCCCGATCACTTCCTGCGCACGAAGGTCCGGCCGATGGTCCTCGACCTGCCACCGACCGCCGATCTGACCGACGTCTTCGCCCGTCTCCGTGAGCTCCACGAGGCCTATCGAGCGGAGTATCGGGCTTATTACGAGCGCCACGCGACACCGGACAGCCCGCCGATGCGAGGAGCGGATCCTGCGATCGTCCTCGTGCCGGGCGTCGGGATGTTCTCGTTCGGGGCCACCAAGCAGACGGCCCGCGTCGCCGGCGAGTTCTACGTCAATGCCATCAACGTCATGCGCGGAGCGGAGGCACTGTCCACGTACGCGCCGATCAGCGAGTCGGAGAAGTTCCGGATCGAATACTGGGCACTGGAGGAGGCGAAGCTCGCGCGGATGCCCGCCCGGAAGCCGTTGGCCGCCCGGGTCGCGTTCGTCACCGGCGCCGGGTCGGGGATCGGCAAGGCGATCGCCCACCGCCTGGCCTCCGAAGGTGCGTGCGTCGTGGTGGCCGACATCGATCCCGCCACCGCGGAAGCCGTGGCACGCGAGCTGGGCGGGACCGACGCGGCGATCAGCCTGGCCGCCGATGTGACCGAGGAGACGCAGATCGCAGACGCCTTCCGGCGAGCCGTGCTCGCATTCGGTGGCGTGGACCTGGTGGTCAACAACGCCGGCCTGTCGATCTCCAAGCCGCTGCTGGAGACCACCGTGCACGACTGGGACCTCCAGCACGACGTGATGGCGCGCGGCTCTTTCCTCGTCTCGCGTGAGGCCGCCCGCATCCTGATCGACCAGGCGATGGGCGGAGATCTCGTTTACATTGTCAGCAAGAACGCGCTCTTCGCCGGCCCCAACAACGTGGCATACGGCGCATCGAAGGCTGATCAGGCCCACCAGGTCCGATTGCTCGCGGCTGAGCTGGGCCAGTACGGTATCCGGGTGAACGGCGTGAATCCCGACGGTGTGGTGCGCGGTTCCGGAATCTTCGCCAAAGGCTGGGGAGCCGACCGGGCCCGAACCTATGGGATCCCCGAAGACAAGCTCGGCGAGTTCTACGCCCAGCGGACCCTGCTCAAGCGCGAGGTCCTGCCGGAGCACGTGGCCGCGGCCGTCTTCGCGTTGACGGGCGGCGACCTCAGCCAGACGACGGGTCTCCATATCCCCGTCGACGCGGGTGTCGCGGCAGCGTTCCTGCGGTGACCGGCCGGCTCGTCGCGGCCGTCGACCTCGGCGCGTCGAGCGGCCGGGTGATGGTCGGGCGGGTTGCCCCGAACGAGCTGGAGCTCACCGAAGTCCATCGATTCGCCAATGATCCGGTCCGGCTCCCGGACGGCCTCCATTGGGATGTTCTGCGCCTGTATCGGGAAGTCCTCGCGGGTCTGCGGGAGGCGACCCGGGCGGCCGACGGCCTCGTCAGCATCGGCCTCGATTCGTGGGCCATCGACTACGGCCTGCTCGATGTGGCCGGATCGCTGCTCGGCGATCCGTATCACTACCGCGACGAGCGAACACAGGTTGCAGTGGACAACGTTCACGAGATCATCAAGCCGGCCGACCTGTACGCCCGGAACGGGCTCCAGTTCCTACCGTTCAACACGATCTACCAGCTCGCGGCGGCCCGCGGCTCGGCGGCGTTCGAGGCCGCGCGGACGATGTTGCTCATCCCGGACCTTCTCGGCTACTGGCTCTCGGGCGTCCGTGTCGCCGAGATCACGAACGCATCGACGACGGGCCTCCTGGACGTTCATCGGCGGACGTGGGACGTGGCCCTGATCGAGTCGCTCGCGATCCCGCCCTCGCTCTTC
>JANMPL010000508.1:0-4037 GCA_031369845.1 Chloroflexota bacterium | reverse complement strand
CGGCCTGCGCCTTGGACGTCGTCTTCGTGACGCGACCGCCCGACTGGACGTGCGCCCCGCCGGCCGCAGCGTTGAACTTCAGGGTCAGGCGCGACTTCCGACGCGCGGCCGCGTTCGGGTGGATCGCGCCGACCTTCGCCGCGCGGTCGAGCGCCGCATGGGCGTCGGCGAGCGCCTGGGCAGTCGTCTCGGCGTCACCGTCGGCGGTCGCCGCAATGAGCGCATTCGACACGAACGTCTTCGCGGCGGTCCGGCGGGGCTGCAGGATGGCGTGCCGGCGCTCGGCCTGTCGGACGCGCTTCAGTCCTGACGGCGTGCGTGCGCCCGTCCAGGTGCGGGGCGTCTTGGCCACGGGGCGAACCTCACGGGAGCGGGTGATGAGCTGGAGGGCCGCCACGGAACGGTGACGGCACGGACGCGCATGGTAGCAGAGGCGTCCGGATGGAGCCAGCCGCGATGTCCCACACTTGTCGCTGTGATCCCCATTCTCGGTGGCCTTGGCGCCGCCATCTGCTGGTCGGTGTCCATCCTCTGCTCGTCGCAGAGCGCCCGCAGGATCGGAGCGCTGTCCTCGCTCGCCTGGGTGATGCTCGTCGGCTGCGTCTTCACGCTGCCCGCCATCGCGCTCGCAGGCCCCGTCAACCTGGGCGCCCGAGAGGTCTCTCTGCTTGCCGTTTCCGGCATTACGAACGTCGTTGGCATCCTCTTCGTCCTGACGGCGTTGCGGAGCGGCAAGGTCTCGGTCGTCGCACCGATCACGTCGACGGAGGGCGCAATCGCCGCGGTCATCGCCGTCATCGCCGGCGAACAGCTGGCTCCCGGCGCTGGGCTCGTGCTGGGGGCGCTCGTCGTCGGCGTCGTCCTCGCAGCGTCGGAACGCCATCCCGAGGCGATCGAGAACGCCCGCTTCGGCCCGATCACTACCGCTCTTCTCGCCCTGGCGGCGGCATCGTGCTTCGGGATCAACCTGTACGTCTCGGGGCTCATTGGACAGGAGCTGCCTCTCGCCTGGTCGGCGCTGCCCGCCCGGCTTACGGGCGTGCTCCTCATCGCGATCCCGCTGATCCTGCTCCGTCGCCTCCGATTGACCCGGGCAGCGGCTCCATTTGTTCTCGTGACCGGCCTGACCGAGGTCCTCGGGATCGCGTCGTTCGCGTTCGGGGCCCGCGAGGGGATTGCCATCGCGTCCGTCATTTCGTCGCAGTTCGCGGCCATCGCGGCGGTGGCGGCGGTCATCCTGCTGCGCGAGCGCCTGGCGCGGGTCCAGGTCGTAGGGGTCGCGACAATCAGCGTGGCTGTCGCGGTCCTGGCGGCGATCCGCGCCTGAGGGCCTGCTGAGGCCGTGAAGCCCGACCGGTTCAGTCTTTCGGCGGCAGCGGTGGACCTACGAACTCCTGGTTGTAGCGGCTGCCGATAGCCTTGAGCGCGTCTCGATCAAGGAACTCCTCATCGTCGGGTGGCAGCCCCAGAAACCCAGCGGGCTTTCCGGCTTCGCGGAAGAAACCTTCAACGCCCCCGGGCCCGAAGAACAGGAGCAGCCGGGCCTCCGCCGAGTCGACACGGAATCCGTGTGCGACGTCGCGCGGACCATAGACAAGTGAGCCAGCCACCGCCTCGATCACGATATCTCCGTGCTGCACACGGACTTCCCCCGACAGGACGACGAAGAATTCGTCTTCACGGCGATGGATGTGGAGCGGCGAGGCGAAACCCTTGGGCGCCAGCAGCTCCATCACGGCGAAACGCCCATCCGTCTGGTCCGCGGTCGCCTTGAGCAGGCCGAGCCCGCGGTTGAACCACAGTGCCTCGCCCTCGCCGGGACCCAGTCCGTAGCCGGCAGTTACTTGCGGAAGCGACATAGCTCCCTCCTTCCAAACGCTCGCGAGTATGGCGCGAAGGCCACGCCAAAACGTCGCGGTGTTGGTCAGCCTTCCATCGACCTGGGCACCGGAGCGGCCGAGCGGGGCTGAGCATCCGCGACACTCCCGCCTCGTGACCATCCCCCAGGGCCGACTGAGCCTGCGTATGCCGCGATCATCGGGCCGTCCGTCCGAAGACGCGGACCTTGCGAGGAGTTTTCGCTCGAGCTCGGCCGAGGAGCGTCAGGCCGCGGACAATGCTGCTCTTGGACTCAAGCGTACGCGAGTGAGGAACGCGCCGAAACCGAGCCACGCCACAAGACCGAGCACGCCGCCTCCAATTACCGCCGCGGCCATCGCGATGCCGCCGACGGCGGGCACGAATGTCAGACGCCGGGCTGGACTCGGCCAGAACATGGCAGCGATCACGAACATCCCGAACCCGCCGACCAGCACACCGATGACGTACAGCAGCCCGAACCCCTTGAGCCCGAGCCCGTCCTCGACCCCGTTCGCGACGCCTGCCACAGCACACGCGGCCGCCACGATGAGGATCGCCGAGGAGGAGCTTGCGAGCGCCGGGCGTGCCACATCGCGGAGCGTCAGGAGCGAGGCAGCTGTCAGCAGCCACGCCGCGCTGTAGGCATACACCGCGAAGAAGTCGGCCGTTGTGACCGGGTCCCAATAATCGGGATGAACGAGGATTGTCTGGAGGGAGTACACAGCCCAGGTGACACCAGTCATCACCACGATCCCAAGCCGCACCAGAAACCCTGCGCCGCTCCAGCCCTGGATGATGGTCTGCATCGCCACCTCCCGATCAGATATATCGGCACCCGATATATAGGCGTGCCCGACTCGCTTTGTCAATGGCGTCTCGTCGTGCGTCCTTCCGGAACCGGCCGCAAGCGTCCGACCGGCTACACTGCCGCCTCGTGATAATCCCCCAGGACCGCCTCCGAAATTTCTCGATCATTGCCCACATCGATCACGGCAAGTCGACCCTGGCCGACCGCCTTCTCGAGCTGACGCACACGATCGAGGGCCGGCAGATGATGAGCCAGGTCCTCGACTCGATGGACCTCGAGCGAGAGAAGGGGATCACGATCAAAGCCCGGGCCGTCCGCCTCGAGTACACCGCCCGCGACGGCCTGAACTACGGCCTCAACCTCATCGATACGCCCGGCCACGTCGACTTCGCCTACGAGGTCAGCCACAGCCTCCAGGCCTGCGAGGGCGCGATCCTCGTCGTCGACGCCACCCAGGGCATCGAGGCCCAGACCCTCGCCAATGTCCACCTCGCGATGCGGGAAGGCCTCACGCTCATCCCCGTCCTGAACAAGATCGACCTGCCGTCGGCCGACCCGGACACGATCATGGACGAGCTCGAGAACGTCCTTGCGATCCCCCGCGAGGAGGTGATCCTCGCCTCGGCCAAGGACGGCACCGGCGTGCCCGAGATCCTCGAGGCGATCGTCGAACGCATCCCCGCGCCGAAGGGCGATCCCGCAAAGCCGCTCCAGGGCCTGATCTTCGACAGCCACTACGACGCCTACAAGGGAGTCGTCGTCTACGTCCGCCTCGCCCAGGGCACGCTCCGCCAGCACGACCAGATCCGGCTGATGCAATCCGGCGCCGAAGCAGAACCGCTCGAGATCGGCGTGTTCCGGCCCCAACTCGTGCCGGTCAAGCAGCTCGTCGCCGGCGAGGTCGGCTACATCGCCACCGGCCTGAAGAATGTCCGCGAGGCCCAGGTCGGTGACACCGTCACCGCCGTCGGCCGTCCGGCGACCGAGCCGTTACCGGGCTACCAGGAAGCCAAGAGCCTCGTCTTCGCCGGGATCTACCCGGTCAGCGGCGAGGACTATCCGGAGCTGCGCGAGGCGCTCGAGAAGCTCCATCTCAACGACGCCTCGTTCACCTACGAGCCGGAGAGCTCCGTCGCGCTCGGGTTCGGGTTCCGCTGCGGCTTCCTCGGCCTGCTCCACATGGAGATCGTCCAGGAGCGGCTCGAGCGCGAGTTCGGGATCGACCTCATCGCGTCGGCGCCGTCGGTCGAGTACCGGGTCGTGTTGATCCTGGGACGCGGGACGCTGACCGTGGACAACCCCGCCCTGATGCCGAATGCCGGCGAGATCGAGGCGATCGAGGAGCCGTGGGTCAAGGTCGGGGTGATCA
>JANMPL010000433.1:0-14587 GCA_031369845.1 Chloroflexota bacterium | reverse complement strand
CCGCGCCGGGCGCGATCGAGCGCGTGCGGATCGACCGCAAGACCCTCGAGCCGCGGTTTCAAATCATCGGCTCGGAGCTCTGGTCGGACGAGCCCGGCTTCGACGAGGCCACGGCCGACACGGGCATCACCGGCATCTGCGGCTCCGGCATCGTCGAAGTGATCGCCGAGCTTTATCTCGCCGGCGTCATCACCCCCGACGGGATCGTCGATGGTTCGCTGGCCGCCCGCTCACCCCGGATCGTCGCCGACGGCCGGACGTTCTCGTACGTCCTGCACGAGAGCGCGGAGTCGAACCGGCCCCGGATCGCGATCACCCAGAACGACGTCCGGGCGATCCAGCTGGCGAAGGCCGCCCTCTACGCCGGCGTCCGGCTGCTGATGGATCACGCCGGGATCGAGACACTCGACGAGATCCGGCTGGCCGGCGCGTTCGGCAGCCAGATCGACACGTTCCACGCGATGGTGCTCGGGCTCGTCCCGGACGCCGACCTCGCCCACGTGAAGTCGGCCGGGAACGCCGCGGGCACCGGCGCGCTCATCGCCCTCCTGAGCAGCGCCTCCCGCAATGAGATCGAGCGGGTCGTGCGGACCGTCGAGAAGATCGAGACCGCGGTCGAGCCGCGTTTCCAGCAGCACTTCGTTGACGCGATGGCGTTTCCCCATCGAACGGCGGCCTATCCGCACCTCGAGAAGGTGACCAACCTGCCGAAACGCGAAGGCGACGGCCCGCGCGGCAAAGATGGAGCCACGGAGCCCCGGCGCAGGCGACGCACACCCGTCGCCGTGTCGAGGGAGGAGGAGCGATGACCACCGACGAGAGTCCCCGCCAGCGAACCGGTGGCCGGGCCGGCCGCACCGCCGCCCGACTCCGGACCCATGTCGAGCGCGTCCCGTTCCTCACCCGCACCCTCAAGCCGTTCGAGGTCCTCGACGAAGAAGGCCTTTCGACGATCGAAGAAAACGCCGACACGATCCTCGAGCGGGTTGGCCTCGAGTTCCGCGGCGACCCCGACGCGCTCCGGCTGTTCCGCGAAGCCGGCGCCGACGTCCAGGGCGAGCGCGTCCGATTCCCGCGCGGGATGTGCCGCCAGATCGTCCAGGCGACCGCGCCTCGCGAGTTCACCCAGTACGCGCGGAACCCCGCCAACAGCGTCCAGATCGGGGGGACGGCGACGGTCCTCGCCCCGAACTACGGCTCGCCGTTCGTCCGCGATCTCGACAACGGCCGGCGCTACGGCACGATCGAGGACTTCCGCAACTTCGTGAAGCTCGCGTACATGAGCCCCCACCTCCACCACAGCGGCGGGACGGTCTGCGAGCCGGTCGACGTGCCGGTCAACAAGCGCCACCTCGACATGGTCTATTCGCACATCCGCTACAGCGACAAGCCGTTCATGGGCTCGGTGACGGCGCCGGAGCGGGCTCGCGACACCGTCGAGATGGCGCGGCTCACGTTCGGGGCCGACTATCTCGAGGATCACGCGGTGATCCTGTCGCTCATCAACGCGAACTCGCCGCTCGTCTGGGACGGGACGATGCTCGGGGCCGCGCGGGCCTATGCGGAGGCGAACCAGGCGACGCTCCTGACGCCGTTCATCCTGGCCGGGGCCATGGCACCGGTGACCGCCGCCGCGGTCTGTGCCCAGACGCTCGCCGAGGCTATGGGCGGGATGGCATTCGTCCAGCTCGTCCGGCCCGGCGCACCGGTCGTCCTCGGCAGCTTCGCGAGTTCGATGTCGATGCAGTCCGGAGCCCCGACGTTCGGCACGCCAGAGCCCGCCCTCGTGCTCTATGCGATGGCGGCGCTCGCCCGCCGCCTCGGTGTTCCGTTCCGCTCCGGCGGCAACCTCTGCGCCTCGAAGATCGCCGACGCCCAGGCCGCCTACGAATCGTCGGCCACCTTCATCCCGACGATCCTCGCGGGCGTCAACTTCGTCCTCCACGCCGCCGGCTGGCTCGAGGGCGGGCTCGCCGTCGGGTACGAGAAGTTCATCCTCGACGCCGACCAGTGCGGAATGGCCGCGGTCTTCGTCAAGGGCATCGACATGACGGAGAACGGCCAGGCGGTCGAGGCGATCGTCGACAACGGCCCGGGCCAGCACTTCCTGGGCACCGCTCACACGCTCGCCAATTTCGAGACCGCGTTCTATCGCTCCGAAATCGCCGACAACAACAGCTTCGAGCAGTGGCAGGAGGACGGCGGGCTCGACGCGGCTCAGCGGGCAAACGGAATCTGGAAGCGGATGCTCCGCGAGTACGAGGCGCCGCCGCTGGACGAGGGTATCGACGAGGCGCTCCAGGAGTTCATCGCGCGCCGCAAAGCCGCCCAGCCGGACTCGGAAGTCTAGGCGGCGGCGTTCAGTGCTCTTCCGGCGCCGGTCGTCCCTTGGGCCACCCGCGCGCGAGGCCCTCGCCCGCGTTCTTCGGGCGCCGACGTTCGAGCTCGTCCCGCTCAAGAACGCGCTGGAGCAGGCGGCGTTCCTGCCGACGGGGGCGACCGTGTCGGTGACGGCTTCGCCCGCAAAGGGGGTCGAGGCCACCGTCTCTCTTTGCGAGCAGCTCCAGGCGCGCGGCTTCCGGGCGGTGCCGCACCTGTCGGCCCGCATGGTCCGGGACCGTAGCCACCTCCAGGAACTCATCGCCTGGCTCGAGGGCGCGGGGGTGGATCGGGCGTTCGTCGTCGGCGGCGACGCAAAGGAGCCCGGAGCCTATCCCGACGGCCTTTCTCTCCTGCGCGAAATGGCCGAGATCGGTCATCCCCTCGCCGAGATCGGGATCCCGTCCTACCCGCAGGGCCATCCCTTCATCGCCGACGGGCCGCTGCTCGAGGCACTCCGGGCGAAGGCCGCGTTCGCGAGCTACATGACGACCCAGCTGTGCTTCGATCCCGGGGCGATCGCGACGTGGATCGCGGCGCGGCGGGCGGAGGGGATTACGCTGCCGATCCACGTCGGCGTGCCCGGCGTGGCGGAGCCCCACAAGCTGCTCGCGATCAGCGCCCGGATCGGTGTCGCCGACACCCACCGGTTCCTGACGAAGAACCTGCGGTTCGTGGCCAAGCTCGTCCGATCCGGCGGCTTCTACCGACCGGACGCTCTGCTCGAGGGCCTGGCCCCCCACCTGGCCGACCCCGCGGCCCGGATCGTCGACCTCCACATGTACACGTTCAACGCGGTCGACGCGTTCGAGGCGTGGCGTCGGGCCTATCTTGCGAAGCTCGAAGTGGCCACCGCTGTCAGCGTGCCGACACCCTGAGCGTGCGCCGCGGAGCCAGCCGACCCATTTGCGCGTAACCCCGCGTCCCCCTCGCAAGCGGGTAGTTCTCGCGCCACCAAGGGGGTATGTCATGCGAGCAGCAACGTCACTCGTGGGGCCTGTCGGCCTCTTGTTCCTGGTTCTCTCTCAGGTCGCCTGCGGTGGGCAAAGCCCAGTGACCTCCCCAGTCACGACGGCGACGGCGTCGCTCTCTGCGACGCCAAGCGCAACGCCGAAACCGACCCCAACCCCGACGCCGAGTCCGTCGCCGACGCCTGGACCCACGGTCCTGGGCAATCTCCAGATCGCCTTCATCCCCGCAACGAAGGACGTTGAGCCTCCGACTCCGCCAATAAAGGTCAGCCTTGTGCTCAAACCGGCCGACGGCGGCCCGGACGTGAAGCAGGGAATCCCGGAAGCTGGCGGCGGCTTCAGCCTGACGCTGGATCCTGGGGCATACAAGCTGGCTGCCCTGGAGATCATGGCGTCGAGCATGAGCGACGCCGCGTTCCAGGTTCCGACCGGTGGGCCGACCTTCACGGTTCCCGCGACCGGCTGCGTCTACGTGGGGCGCATCCAATTCGCCTACTACCGCATGCCCGCGGGCTCGTTCGAGGAGCAGACCGCGCTGTTCAAGGGCCTCTTCGGCCGCGAGGATGTGATCTTCATCTTCCTCGAGAGCGGTGGTCTCATCGGTAGTGAAGCGGGCGTCACCCTGCCACCGGAGGCCGAGCGCGTCTCCGGGTCGGAGAACTGCAGCGTGACGCTGGCGGAGTTCTGAGCGTGCCCTCAGCCCCGCCGCGAGATGATGAGGTCCAGCAGTCGAAGCGGCTGCTTCAGCAGGCCTGCGGCACGCCGGGCCACCAGCCCGGCAGGCCCTCGCCCTGAGCAATCGATCCGTCAGCGGCAATATCGACCCAGACGACCGGCTGGTCGCTCGTCCTGTCCCGCACGCGCATGACCCGTCGCGGCGTAGCTCCCGCCTCCTTCGGGGGTCGGTCAAGGAGGACGATCTCGTTACCAGGCTCCACATCGATGCAGCCGACCCCGAGTCCGCGGCCGTAGCCCTGACCGGCGACCAGGCCGTGGTCCGTCAGAACGGCGAACCACGAGGTCTGACCGATGGCGCTGCGGACGTACATCGTCAGCGCTGTCGACTCGCCCGACGGGGCCTCAAACGAGGGACCCTGGTGTACCGGGATGTTCGGAACCGTTCGCGGATCGACTCCTAGCGGCACGAACCCCTTGCCTGGAACCTTCTGGCCCCGATCGTCTTGAGGCTCGGGCCGGGCAGTGCGTAGTTCTTGAGGCAGGCGGTCGGACGCTTACGCCGGGTCGGTTAAAGCACGCCTTCCCAGACCTCCAAGGGCCATCCGCCGCCTCATCCGAGGATACGCTCCGGTCGGGCGGAAATCGTCCTGGTCGCCTTTGTGGCGCGGCGACGTTTATCCTCGTCCGATGACGACGGAATACGCGCCCGACTTGGCCACGTTGCTCGCCGACGCCAGAACGCTGCTGCCCGACGTCGTGGCAATCCGGCGGCGGATCCATCGACATCCCGAGATCGGGACGGATCTGCCGGTTACCCAGGCGGCCATCGTCGAGGAGCTCAAACGTCTGGGCCTGACGCCGGTCCTGGGGCGCGCACTCAGCTCCGTTACCGCGCTGATCGAGGGGGCCAGGCCCGGCTCGACGATCCTTCTCCGCGGCGACATGGACGCCCTGCCCCTGACGGAGGACACGGGGCTCGAGTTCGCCTCGGAGATCGACGGGGCGATGCACGCCTGCGGTCACGACGCACACGTGGCGATGCTGCTTGGTGCGGCCCGGTTGCTGGCCGATCGGCGGGCAGAGCTCCCGGGCCGGGTGCTCTTGATGTTCCAGCCGGGCGAGGAGGGCTACGGCGGCGCGAACGACATGCTCGACGAAGGGCTGCTCGACGTCCCGACCGGGCGCACGCACGGCCCGGTCGACGCCGCGTTTGCAATCCACATCGGGGCGCGCTACCCGACCGGGGCCATTCGCCTCCGGGCCGGCGCCCAGATGGCCTCGTCGGACGTGCTCCGGATCACCGTCGAGGGCAAGGGTGGGCACGCGTCCGCGCCGCACCTCGCCGTCGACCCGATCACGGTCGCCGCAGAGATCGTCCTCGCCCTTCAGGTCGCGGTGACCCGCGGCGTCGATCCCTTCGATCCGGCGGTGATCACCATCGCGAAGGTGACCGCCGGGACGACCAACAACATCATCCCGGAGACCGCGGAGCTGCTGGGCACGATCCGGACCGTCTCGGAGGAGACGCGCGCCGCTGTCAAGGCCCGCGTCACCGCGCTCGTCGAGGGGATCTGCAGCGCGTACGGCGCGACCGGCAAGCTCGACATCGAGGCGGGCTACCCGGTGACAGCGAACGACGACAAGTTCGCCGCCTTTGTCCTCGACGTCGCCCGCGATCTCGTCGGCGGCGAGGCGGTCGAGCCCCTCAAGGCGCCGATCATGGGCGCCGAGGACTTCTCCTACGTCCTCCAGAAGGTGCCGGGCGCGATGGTGTTCCTGGGCGCCGTGCCTGCCGGCACCGACCCGGAGTCGGTGCCGCAGAACCATTCGAACCTCGTCGTCTTCGACGAGGAGGCGCTGCCGGTCGGGGTTGCGCTCTATGCGGCGGTGGCCCTGCGGCATCTTGGCGGCAGGTGAGCGCCGATCGACGCGCCGAGCTGCGCAGGCGCCTCGCCGAGGTGCCGAAGCGGCTGGCCGTCGCGACTCGGGTTGCCGCCGACAAGCCGGTCGCGGCCGGCGAATGGACCCCTGCCGATGTCGTCCGCCACCTGATCGCGGTCGAGGAGGAGGTCTGGCACAGCCGATTGCGGCAGTTGGGGACCGAGGATCGGCCGCGCTGGCCGTGGACGGAGCCGGATCGCTGGCTGGGCGCGCCGGATGCCTCGCTCGACGACCTCCTCATCGTCTACGCCGACCGTCGCGGCATCACGATCGCGATCCTGGGCGGGCTCGATGACGCGGGCTGGGCCCAGACCGGCGAGCACGCCACGTACGGCGTCCTCGATGTCGCGGCGCTCATGACCAAGGCGATCGACCACGACGACGAACACCTCGAGAGCTTCCGATGAGCTCGGACCCCATAACCCGCTCGACGCGGCTTGCGGCAAACGCAGCTGCGCTCGCGGTCGTGGTCTACGCCATCCTCTGGTTCGCCACGACGCAGGTCGACTCGATCCGCGAGGTCTCGCCCTTCGCCGAAGATCCGTGGGACGCCGTGGCGTCCTACGCGGCGATCTTCCTGCCGCTCGTCGCCGGCGCGACGTGGATCCGCAGCCTGCGCCATCGCGGGGCGGTCCTGCCGCCCGCAACCGCCGCCCGGATTCGCTGGGGCGCCGGTCTGGCGGTCGGCATCGTGTTGGCCTCCATCGCGGCCGATCTCATCGCGCTCGTCACGGTCCCACGGCCCGGTCCCGCCGCTGATGAACGAACGGCGCTGATCCTGGCGGCGCTGGCCGTGGCCGTTCTCGCGGCAATGGCGGCGACCGCGTTGCTCGTCTGGGCGGCGTTCATTGCCCGCGATGCCCGCGCGACCCGAATAGATCGGACGGCGGCCTCCGAGGAGCCCGACATCGTCGACGACCTCCTCGCGCTCGCCCAGGATGTCGCCCGTCCGATCGGGCTCGGCCGGCCGGTCGGGCGCCTGTCGGCCGCGATCGAACGGTTCCTCGACCGCTCGCCGAACAGCCCGCGCCGCCACCGGTTCGTCTTCGGGGTCGTCCTGGCGATCGCCGTAGCGGTCGCGTTCGACGCGTGGCATGCCCTCGCTGAGGGCGCCTGGGCCTCGCCGATCGTGCCGCTGGTTGTCGGCGCGCTGATGGCGGTCGGCGTCCTGGGGATCTACGTGGGAACCGTCGTCCCGCTCCGGCTGCTTCGCTCCGCGTAACCGTTCGATTGGCCGCAGTCAGGCCGACGCGCCCGAGTATCGGCGGAGGCCGAACCGCCAGAACCAGCGGGTGAAAGCGAAGATGAGCGCCGCGAAGCCCGCTGCAACAGCCAGTGTCTCCGGCGTGAGTCGCGATGTCAGCGCCTCCGCCGGGACGGTGACCGCGAACGCGATCGGGACGAGGAACGTCAGCGAATAGCGCAGCCACCCCGGGTAGATCGTGACCGGCCAGCGGCCGGATTGATAGACGCCCTCGAACATTTCGACGATCTGATCCATGCGAACGACCCAGAACGCCCCGATCGTCAGGATCAGCCAGAAGCTGTAGATCATCAGCCCGCCGAGGACAAGGGTCACGGCAAATGCGAGTGCATGGACGAGGCCGATGCCAACCTGTAGCTGGGCGACCGCCATGCCCAGCACGGCGATCCCCACGATCGCGTCGACCGCCTGCCAGATGCGGAATTCGCGGACGCTCACGAGGACCTGGGCGTCCTCGGGCTTCGTCAGGACGAAGTCGAGCGTGCCCTGCCGGACGTCCTCCATCAGCCGGATCATGTTCGGCTGGATGATCGTGCCGATGATGCCGCCCATCAGGATGTGCACGCCGAAGACCGCCAGCAGCTCCGGCTGGGACCAGCCATTGAGCTCCGTGGTCTGGCTGAAGACGAGCCCGATGACGGCCAGCCCGGTGCCGAGGGCGATCGCCGACTGGAAGATCTGGATCGCGAAGTTCGCCCGGTACTGCAGCTCGTTCAGCGCCCCGACGCGGAAGAACAAGCCGAACAGCCGGAGGGGCCGAAGGGGATCGCGGCTCGGCGCGGCCATCAGTTGCCCACCGCGGAATAGCGCCGAATCACGAACCGCCAGACGACGAGCACGCCGATCGAACCGATCGCGATCCAGAGCGCCTGCATCGCGAGGCCACCGAAGAGCTCCGACTCAGGCAACCGCCCCACGAGCGCCTCGATCGGGAAACCGAACGTCCACTTGAACGGCAGGACATCGGCCAGGCGCTGCGCCCAGTCGGGCATGAGCGAAAGCGGTACCAGCCGACCCGATAGGAGCAGCTCGGCGGTGAAGACCAGCTCGAAGATCGGTCCGACCCGGGTCGTCCAGAACGTCACCATCCCGAGGATCCAGTAATTGACCGAGCGAATCAGGTAGGCGCCCCAGATCGCGACGGCGAAGACGACGACATCGATCGGGCGCGGATTGAGCTCCGGCGAGAAGAGCAGCGCCAGGACGGCCGCGATCGGCAGCCACAGGACGATCACGACGAATTTCCAACCGGCGAAATAGCCGAGATCGAAGTGGATCGGGTGGATCGGCCGGAGGAGCATCCCCGACAGCTCGCCCTGGCGGATCCGCTGCTCCCATCCGTACGGGGTGAAGATGATGTTCATGTTCCGGACCAGCGTCCAGACGATGTAGTAGGCGGCGAATTGGCCGGGCGTGAATCCACCGACCTCGCCGCCCCGCTGCCGCGCGATCGTCGACCAGACCACGAGGTAGATGACGGGTTCCGCGACCATCCCGATCATGTAGAAGTAGTTCGCGACCCGGTACTGGAACTGGTCGGCGATCGCCAGCCGGATCGAGGCCAGGTAGAAGTCGAACAACCCGCGGGCCCGCCCGACGGCGGCGACGGGCGGTGGCGGCGGTGTCGCCGGGGCGAGGCTCGTCATCGGCGCCCGAAGGCTCATCCGGCGGCCACCTCGGACGCGGAGGCGGCCCGGGACGCCGCGTCGGACCCGTCGCCGGCTGCGGAGGCGTCGGCGAAGACGAGCTCGATGACGTCCTCGATCGGCGGGTCCTCGATCGTGAGGTCGGCAACGGGCAGATCGCGCAGCAGGCGCGTCGTGACCTCCGGCGCGTCGGCCCGCGAGACGCGCAGGGTGACCTTTTCGTCGTCGGTGGCGATCACCTCGCCGTAGGCCGACAGGTCGGCCGTCCCTTCCTTGAGCATCACACCGATCGTCTTCGTCGCGTTGAAGCGGGAAGCGAGCTCGGCGAGGCCGCCGTCGAACAGGATCCGGCCGTGGTGGATGACGATGACCCGGCGGCAGAGCGCCTGGACGTCGGCCATGTAGTGGCTCGTCAAAAGAACCGTCGCCCCGAAGCGCCGGTTGTATTCGGCGATGAACGCCCGGATCCGCTTCTGCATCGTGACGTCCAGCCCGATCGTCGGCTCGTCGAGGAAGAGGACCTGCGGCCGGTGGAGCAGCGCCCCGACGATCTCGACCTTCATCCGCTCGCCTAGCGACAGGTTTCGAACCGGCTTGCGGACGAGGTCACCGAGGTCGAGCAGCTCGATGAACTCGTCCCGCGTCTTCGCGAAGTCCGCGTGCGACAAGCGGTAGATGGCCCGGATCAGCTCGTACGAGTCGAGGGCCGGCAGGTCCCACTGGAGCTGGTTGCGGTTGCCCATGACCATCGTGATCCGGCGCAGGAATGCGGCCTCGCGTCGCGACGGGACGTGGCCCAGGACGAGCGCCTCGCCGCCTGTCGGGTAGAGGAGCCCGCTCAGCATCTTCAGGCTGGTCGTCTTGCCGGCACCGTTCGGCCCCAGGAATCCGACGACCTCGCCGTGGTCGATTTCGAAGCCGATGTCGTCGACGGCCCGGACCTCGGTCGTCTCGCGCCGGACGAGGCTCTTGATCGCCGACCTGAGCCCGGCCTCGCGCACGGGCACGTTGAACGTCTTGCGGAGGCTCGCGACGTGGATCGCGGGCTGGGGGTCAGTGGACATCGCTCAGCCGGCGACCTGCCGGAAGCCATGGATCCGGGTCGGCTTGACGCGGACCACGAGCTCGCCTTCGACGCCGTTCCGCCGGCCGAACTCCTCGGCCCGATCCGCGCCCATGTACTTGGCCCCGAGCAGCGTCGAGATCCGGCGGCACATCTCAAGGTCGTCGATCAGCTGCGCCTCGCCCTCGACCGCGACGTAGTCATAGGGCGGCACCGGGTCCTGGACGACGACCGACACGTGCGGATCGCCCCGAAGGTTGGCCGCCTTCACCGTCGTGTGCCATGTGGTGAAGACGATGTCGCTGCCGTCGACGGCGTACCACGTCGGCACCGCGTGTGGCCGACCGTCCGGTCGGACGCTGGCGAACGTAGCCGGCCGCGAACCGTCCTCGAGAAAGGCCCGGGCCTGCTCGTCGGTCATTCGATCCATCGTCCGATCTCCCGTGCTCGGTGCATCCCCAAAGCCTAACGCGGTCACGCTCTGGTACGGCATCCAACCTAGGCCGGTATGGCCCGATCGCGTAGTGGCCGCTCGACGTTCCGAGACCTAAGGTCAGGGGTATGGAGAATGCCGCTCCTCCGAGCGACATAGCGGCCACGGCGGTCGGAGCGTTGATTCCGGCGGGGATGCCGGATGGTTCAGCGCGCGCGCCGCGCGGGCCGGGAGCCGCGGACAGGTCGCTGAAACGATTCTGGGCCGCGACCTGGGAACGGGCGCAGGCGGCGCGATCCCACAGGTTGGCGACGGTCGTCCTCGGCGGGCTGCCGTTGGTCGCCGTGGTCGGGGCCGCCAGCCTCCTCGTGATCGGTCGAGGGGGCGCACGGGAGCTGGGCGCTGTCGACCTGGCGGCGGTCGGCGTGATCCTCCTGGCGGGCGTCCGCCAGACGCTCCTCGTCCACGAGCGCGGTCGCCTTCTCGAGGACTCCGGGAAGGCCCGCGATGAACTCGAGGAGGCCCTGATTCAGCGCGCCGAGGCGGACTCCCGCTACCGCGTCCTCGTCGAACGGGTGCCAGCTGCCGTCTACATCGACGTCGCCGATCCGAGTGTTTCGGACGGCGGCCGGCTCGCGTACATGAGCCCACAGATCGAGGCCATCGTCGGTTACCCGCCGGAGGCATTCTTGGCTGACCAGGAGCTTTGGCCGCGATCGATCCACCCTGACGATCGTGACCAGGCTCTCTCCGCTTATGCCGAGCACTGGGCCACGGACGCCCCGCTGCGGGCCGACTACCGGATCATCGCCCGCGACGGCTCGATCGTCTGGATCCACGACGAAGCGTTTGCAATGACCGAGAGTGGGGCAGGTGGCCGGCGCGTCTCACAGGGCCTGCTCGTCGACACAACCGACCAGAAGCGGATGGAGGCGCGGCTCCTTCATGACGCGCTCCACGATCCGCTCACAGGACTCGCGAACAGAGTGCTGTTCAGTGACCACGTCGACCGCGCCTTGGCGAGCCGGCGCAGGCGCCGGACGAAGGTCGCGCTGCTGTTCCTCGACCTCGACGACTTCAAGGTCGTTAACGATTCCCTCGGACACAGGGCCGGCGACCGCCTGCTGATCGAAGTTGCCCGCCGCTTGTCCGAGTCGATCCGGGCGGGCGACATTGCCGCGCGACAGGGTGGCGACGAGTTCACCGTCCTCCTCGACCGGGTCAACGGCGTGGCGGAAGCCGTGGCGTCCGCCGCGCGCCTGGCGACGGAGCTCCGTCGCCCGATCGAGCTCGAGGGCCGCGCGATCGTGATCCGGGTGAGCATCGGGATCGCCGTCGCAATCGACGAGAACGGCGCCGACGATCTGCTTGCCCATGCCGACGCGGCGATGTACGCCGCCAAGGCCCAGGGCAAGGCGCGACACGCGGTGTTCGACCCGTCGATGAGAGTCCGGGCCCGCAGCCGGCTCGAGATGGAAGCCGAGCTGCGGACGGCGATAGACGAAGAGCAATTCGAGCTGCACTACCAGCCGATCATCGAGCTCGCATCGGGCGGGATTGTCGGCTTTGAAGCCCTCGCGCGATGGCGCCACCCGGAGCGGGGCCTCGTCCAGCCGAACGACTTCATCCCGCTGGCCGAGGCGAGCGGGCTCATCGTTCCGCTCGGAAGGCTCGTCACGGAATCGGCTTGCCGCCAGCTGCGGGCCCTTCTGTACGGGACGCCCGGGCTGGGGACTCTGACGATGAGTGTGAACGTCTCGCCGCGTCAGGCCGTTGAGCCAGGGTTTGCCGCGGAGATCGCAGAGATCCTCCGTATCACCGGTGTCGACGCGTCATCCCTGGTCCTCGAGATCACCGAGTCGCTGATGCTCCACGAGTCGGCCGTGTCGGACGGCTCGCTGCGGACGCTCCGAGACATGGGCGTTCAGCTCTTGGTCGACGACTTCGGGACGGGGTTCTCGGCCCTCGAGTACTTCAAACGCTTCGCCGTCCAGGGCCTCAAGATCGATCGGTCGTTCATCGATGGCCTCGGCCGATCGCGAGAGGACACGGCGATCGTGACGGCGACACTTGCCTTCGCCTCGGCGCTCGGCCTCACCGTCACCGCCGAGGGCGTGGAGACCGCCGATCAGCTGGAGCAGCTTCGAAGCCTGGGCTGCGAGCGGGGCCAGGGATTCTTCTTCGCGCGTCCCGTCCCGGCCGCTGCGCTCGACGGCCTGCTCGCTGCGCGGCCGCCGGTTGGAACGAAGGACGTCGAGGCGGCGTAGAGCTCAGGCGTCGACCCGGCGAACTCGGACGAATTCATTCATGCCGAACGCCTTGATGCCGGCCCGTTCGACCCGGCCGAAGCTCGGTAGCGCCTGGGCGGCCTCGATCACTTCGGGATTTGCGACCTCGTAATCGGTGCCCTTCCAGCGGAGAGTCGCTCCGCCCGCTGCCTGGATGTTCCGGACCCATTGGGTACGCGCGCCGAACGGGACCGGGATGATGAAGCCGTCCGCGGTATGGATGGCGACGACGGGGATCCGATACACGCGCCCGGACGTGCGGCCGCGGTGTTCGAGGATTGCCCAGAGCGGAAGCCAGCGGCGTCCGGCGAGCGGTCGGCCCAGCGGCGCGGTGACCTTGCTGAGCCAGTGGACGGCGGCGCCGACCCGGGAGCCGCGAGGGGTGGGAGTGGTGTCAACGTTGGTATTCATAGCTCGAATCCTAGTCGTCTTCGCCGCCGACGCCATCGCGGCGGACCCGGACGCGGTCGCGGAGCATCGCCTCGAGCGAGAGGTCCGAGACGTCGCGTTGCGAATGGCCGGTGCCGCGACCGTCGTACTGGATCAGCCGAACGCTGCTGGCGAGACGCTCGAAGGCCCGGCGCAGGACAGGGATCCGCCACTCCGCAACGGCGTCGCTGAATGGCACGCCCGGCATGAGCACGAGCGTCGGCCCCGACCCGATGCTGGTCCAGGCGATCGACACCCCGTCGCGGGTTCGGGCGTAGGCGAGCTCGGGCTCCATGTCGAGGTCATTCTCGGGCCTCGCGCTCATCTGAGTGACCTCGCGAGACGAATCCGAGATGCCAAGGTGCAAGGCTCTCCTTGCCATGTCGGAGGGCTCGTCCAAGGTTCCGTGGATCATCCCGATCGCGGTCGCGCTGATCGGCTTGGTTGCCTCGCCCGTCTGGGGCCCGCCGCTCTGCCGGGCAGTCCGCGTCTGTGAGGCTGAGACACCTGGCGGGGGAAGTGGCCCGACAATCACACCGCCGCAATTCAGCTTCCCCGCAAACTCGGAGACGAACATCTTCCTGTCCGAAACGAGCGGCCCGACGGGCAGCAAGTTGAAGGTCAGCGGCGAAGGGTTTCAGGCCGGCGAGACGATCGTCATCTCGATGCACACGACCCAGGTCGCAACGACAACCGCGAGCCCCGCCGGCACGTTCAGCAGCGTGGAAATCACGGTCCCCGACCAATTCGGCGTGTTCGCGCCAAAACAGTTCGACGTCATCGCGAGGGGCAAGTCGAGCATCAGGTTCGCCTCGGCACCCTTTACCGTGAGCGGGTAGCCGCCGCGAGCTCCTCGCGATCCAATCGCCGCGCCATGTGCTCCGAGCGGCTCATTCTGGCCAGCCGTGCCGCCTCGCGAAGGAGCTCTTCGGCGGTCGGCGGGATCTCGTCGATCGCACACACGGTGAGCCACCGAACTCGCTTCGTCACGCCGGCGCCCAGCAGCAGGCCATCCGGGTCGTCCATGAGCACGCCGTGCTGGAATCCAAGGTGGACGTGCTCCGGTTCCGGCCAGACGAACGCGAACACGCGAGTCCTTCGCCCGATCGGCACGTCGTAGCCGATCACTCTCCAGCCAGTTCGGACACGCTCGATCGCCTCGGGGACGGCGCGCATGACGAGCCGACGAAGCGCGTTGGCGACCGCTTGGTGACCGGGTGGGTAGGGGGCGAGCAAGGCCTCGGGCGGGAGCGGGTCCATCGTCGTCCATCATGCCGCCCGGATCCTGACGCCGCGCGTCAGAAATATTCCTCCGGGGCATACGAAGCACGATTGCGTGCGCTGCCGGGGCGCTTCGGACCTCATACATTCCCCCGGCGCATATGTCGGGCGCGGGAGCCGGCGCGAACGAGTCCCGCCGACAAGCCACGCGAACCTGCCCTCGTTGACGCTCCTCCGCGCCCCGCCGTACAATCCCGAGTGATTTCGTCGGGAT
>JANMPL010000421.1:0-2364 GCA_031369845.1 Chloroflexota bacterium | reverse complement strand
CCTGCCTCAGCGTCCTGGCCCTCGTCTACCCGCCGCGGTCGCGGCCCCCCCCCCGGCGCTGACCACGTTGTTCCCGTGGAATGCCGGGGCGGGGGGGCGTAAACCCCCACCCCGGCCGTTTTCTTTGTCCCGCGGCGTTAGAACTCGAGGCGCGTTCCCGGCTCCACGAGCTCGACCGGACCGTCGCACCGGGCGCGGACGGCCTCGATCGTCGCCCGCTCGTCGGTGCCCATCTGGAGATGGGTCAGCAGCACACGACTGACTCCCGTCGATGCCGCGAGTTCCCCGACCGCAGCCGAGTTGAGATGGAGTGCGCCTGGCGGAACAGGCCCCGGGCCGAACGAGACCTCGGACAGGAGGACATCGCCGGGCTGGATGAGCGGCACGAGGTCGTCGGCCATGCCGCTGTCGCCCGAGTAGACCAGGCCTCGCTCGCCGGCTCCGTGAGCGACCCGGAACCCGTAGCTCTCCTTGGTGTGCGTGACGAGTCGGGCCTCGATATCCAGCCCAGCCAGCCCAGGGATCGCGACGGAGCCCACCGCCAGCGCAGTGAAGTCGAGCGCATCGGCCGAGAAGCCTGGCTGCCCGTGCAGGCAGTCGAGCCGGTCATCGAGCCCGCTCGGCCCGAGCACGCGGACGCGCCGCCCCGGATCGAACTCGTAGCGAAGGTAGTGTCGCAACGGGACAAGGTCGATGAAGTGGTCGGGATGGAGATGGCTGACGAAGACCGCCGCGAGGTCGCTCGGATCGACCGCCGCCATGAGTCGCGGAAACGAACCCTGGCCGAGGTCGAGCAGGATCGCCGTGGCGCCCGAGCGGATCAGATAGGCGGCTCCGGTGGCACCGGGTCGATTCGTGTAGGCGGGACCTGCCCCCAGGACCGTCAGCTCCACGAATGACCCTGATGCTTCGTCATGGTCCCGAAGACTAGCGCAGGAACTGTCGTCGGCTAAGGGGCCTGCGAGCGACCGTGACCTGAAGGCGTCTTGTCTGGCTTCGGTTCTTGCGGAGCCCTGGGCGGATCAGCGGGTGGCGGTGTCGGTTGAGGGTGCTGCGTCCGTTCCGGGGTGGGCTCGGGAGTCGGTGCTGGTATGGCCTTCGTGGTCGGCTTCGTGGTCTTGTCCGGCTTGGCGGCCGGCGCCGCCTGGGGCCCGGGTCCGCCCGGATTCGCGTGGATGCGATCCAATGTCGCGCTACTGCGCTCGATCGCCCGATCGATATTTCGCCCGATCGCTTCGCTTGCCTGTGGCGGCACCTTCGCGGCAACGGCCTGCAGGACTGCGACGTGGCGATCGAGGGCGACTCGCAGCCGCTCGATGGCCGCCGCGTCTCCCGCGGCGGCGATCAGTGCCTCGTCGGCGATCTCCTCATATGCAAGCAGGGCGGCTGAGACAGCGGCACGGTCACCCCGGCTAGCCGCCGCGATCACTTCGTCCATCCGTGATTCCAAGCGCCCGATGTCCGCGTCGGTGCGCGCTGCGCCGGCGGACGGCAGGGTGACGGTCTCAAGCCACATCCGCGTGGGATACAGCGGTCCACCGGCCTGCGACGCCGCCATCGCCCCGCCGGCGACGGCGAGCGTCAGGCCAGCCGCCAACAGAAGGCCGGCGCCGCGGCGTGCAAGCCCGCCCCGTCGGGCGCGGGCAACGTCGATCGAGTTTGTCGCAGTCGTGGACCATGTCGGTGTAGCCATGGCGAGACGCGCTTCCCGCATGACACGCGCTCGCATCCGGGCGCTCGCGCGTTCCGTCGGGCTCAGGCGAACCCTGGCGAAGGCGTCGAGCCACTGCTCGATCTCCAGATCCCCGCCCATTGAAGCCTGCATCGGTTCATCCATCGTTCGTGACCCCGGCACGTCGGGGTGCATTGAATTCCGTCCTGGCAATCGCTTCCTCGTCGATTCCGAGCTGGCGTCGCAGCGCCGCAATTGCCCTGAACTGGAGTCCTCGAACTGTTCCTTCCTGCTTGCCCATCGCGTCGGCCGCTTCGCGGGCGGACAGTCCCGCGAAGAAGCGCAGCGCGATCGTCTCGCGCTGCTCGTCCGTCAGCGTGGCAAGCGCCGCCCCCACGGCATCGAGCTCCTGTCGAACGATGGCAATCTCATCGGGACCGGCATCCCCGTGTGACCGTTCCGCCACCGCCTCCAACTCGGAGTGCTCGTGGCGGGTCCTGACAAAATCGATGACGGCGTTCCTGGCCAGCTTGAAGAGCCAGCCCCCGAAGGGCACGCCCCGCGATTCGTAGCGCGGCAGCGCCTCCAGGACCTTGACGAAGACGAGCTGCGTCAGGTCCTCCGCGTCCGACGGGCGCTGGACGCGGCTGGCGATGAAGCGGTAGATCGACTCGTGGTAATGATCAAAGATC
>JANMPL010000377.1:0-2605 GCA_031369845.1 Chloroflexota bacterium | reverse complement strand
CGACGCGGAGTTGCGGTTCGAGACGCTCCGGCTCCGGATCCAGGAATTGACAGAGACGGCTCGCGGGACCCATGTCGTGGAGATGGACCTCCTGCTCCGTCATCCGGGTGAGGCGCGGGTGACGACGGCGGAGCCCCACCGCGGCACGGCCGGCAACTACGAGCTCTGGCTGTCCGACGGCGAGGTCGTCCGGACGTACTCGGCGCCGCACAAGCTGGGCACCACCCGCCCGGTTCGCCCGACCATCCGCGGCCTCGACCCAAAGAACGCCCGCGATTTCCCGGGCACGTCGCTGGTCTACGTCCCTCTCACCTCTCTGCCGATGGAAACGCTGCCCGAGACCTTCGTCCATCCGGCCGGCTACTGCCAGAACGTGCTCGCCACGGGCCGTTGCTGGATCTCCGGGACCGAGACGGTCGCGGGGCGGCCGGCGATCATCGTCGACTGCGACCACCCGCGGACCACCGAGGTCGCCGCCGACCGACCGGACTTCCACGTCCAGATTGCCGTGGACCGGGCCGACGGCACGATCCTTCGACTGATCGAGACGATTGGCGGCGAGGTCACCCGCCGGGCAGTGGTAGTCGAATACACCCCCGACGCGCCGATCCCCCCGTCGGCCTTCGCGTTCGAGTTCCCGTCCGACACGACGATGCTCTTCTAAGTCGAACGCATCTAGCCGAACACACTTCCGCACCGCGGACGCTGCGCGTATAGTCCGCGGCAACGTCCCTTGGAGCGGGGCCGCTCACCCCGTCCGGGCGTTCGGAAAGGAGGGCCTTCGACGATCGCCCAGCGGGAGGCCGCGGACACTCGTCTGCGCGGCACCGGAGGCCGGCCGCCGTCGCGGCCGCGAACCACTCGATCCCCGCGTCATCCGCCCCGGCGCCGCCCCGCGCCGGATCCCCGTTTCGGCCGGGCCTGAGGGAGGTCCCGGCGGCTCGGCGAGGAGGGACTCCGTCGAGCAGGTCGACTGAGGGAGGAATCGATGACTCAGGCTCGTACCCGCGAAGAGGTCCTGCAACAGGACCGCGACGACCTACACAAGCTGGGGTACGCGCAGGAGCTGTACCGCTCGATGGGCGGTTTCAGCAACTTCGCGATCAGCTTCTCGATCATCTCGATCCTGACCGGCGCGGTGATCCTCTATGACTACGGCCTTGCCTGGGCCGGCACGGCCGCCGTGCTCATCGGCTGGCCACTCGTCACGATCTTCGTCGTGCTCATTGCCGCCTCGATGGGCGAGATCGCATCGGCGTACCCGACCGCGGGCGGCCTCTACTACTGGGCGTCGCGGATGAAGAACAAGAACTGGGGCTGGTGGACCGCCTGGCTCAACCTGATCGGCCAGTTCGCGATCGTCGCCGGAATCAACTACGCGGCGGCAGGGTTTATTAACGCGACCATCATCGACCCGATCTTCAGCACAACGTTCAACACTCATGAGTTCATCCCGAACATCCTGAACGGGCAGCTGGTCACGATGGGCGTGTTGATGCTCATTCAGCTGGTAATGAACATCGCGGGCATCAGCTTGGTGTCATTGCTGAACCAGGTCAGCGTCTGGTGGCACATTGTCATCGTCGCAGCGGTCGTCATCCTCATTTTCCTGGCAGGCAAGCCGGACCAGTCGGGCCTGACGCTCTTCGCCGTCCAGCCCCAGGACGTCGCCGGAACCTGGGAAAACAATCTTGGCTTCCTGAAGCTCTCGTACGGGCCGGCATTCACCTACCCGCTCGTGCTTGCGTTCTTCTTCTCGCTGCTGCAGGCGAACTGGACCTACACGGGCTATGACGCGTCGGCGCACGTCGCCGAAGAGACCGTCGGAGCACGCGTGGCGAGCGCCTGGGGAATCTTCCTGTCGGTCGCTGTGTCGGCTGTCGTTGGCTTTGTCTTCCTCTTTGCGCTGACGACGCACCTGCCGAGCCTGTCCGTCCTCTTTCCGCAAACGCTCGACGACTCGGCCACATACAGCCAGTACTACTTCGGTGGCGGCGTTGCCGTCATCGAGATCCTGAAGTACAACCTTGGCCAGCTTGGGAGCGTGCTGTCGGCGGGGATCGCGATCGCGATGGCGTTCTGTGGCCTGTCCTCGGTCGCATCGGCCGGCCGGATGCTCTACGCCTTCGCGCGCGATGACGGGCTTCCCGGCGCGGGCTGGTTGAAGAAGGTGTCCCACCGCTATCGGACGCCGGCCAACAGCCTGGCCGCGATCGTCGTGGTCGCGTGGCTGTTCACACTACTCGCGTTCGCTGTCGGTGCCAGCGGTAGCCCGGGTGGCGGCGGCATCGCGATCATCATCATCACGGCCATCAGCACGATCTTCCTCTACGCGGCCTATGGCGTCGTGATCTATCTCGGCGCGACGACCGAGGAATGGAAGAAGGTGCGGGTCTGGAGCCTGGGCCGCTGGTCCAAGCCGGTGGCCTGGTTCGCTCTCGCCTGGGTAGTGATCCTGCTCATCCTCTTCTCGTTCCCGACGTCGGGCAACATCTCGTGGCCGTTCATGGCGGTGACGCTGCTGCTGCTCGTCGTCTACTACTTCGGCTGGGCGCGGTCGCGCTTCCAGGGCCCGAAGGTGATGGGCGCAGAGGGCGAGCTGACC
>JANMPL010000341.1:0-7906 GCA_031369845.1 Chloroflexota bacterium | reverse complement strand
GTCGGCGCCCCGGAACGTGAGCTCCAGGGTGACTCCTTCCATGGTCGGCTCGGACCACGTCTGGTCGAAGACGAAGTTGCCGAGCGCGTACCAGATCGGTTTGCCCTTGTAGATCTCCATCGCGCCCGCCCAGTGAGCATGGTTGCCGATGACGAGATCGGCGCCACCGTCGATCGCAGCCCGCGCCAGATCCTGCTGGCCCTTGAAGGGTGTCGGGTCGTATTCGGTGCCCCAATGCGGGAACACGATCACGACCGTTGCGCCGGCGTCGTGTGCCTTCTGGACGTCCTGGGCGACGATGTCCGCCGACAACGATGCGCTCCCCGGTTTCTCGGAGCCTGCCCGGTAGCCGGGCGCGATCGTGTCGTAGCCGAGGATCCCAATCTTGATGCCGCCGGCCTCGAGGATCGTCGGGCGCCTGGCGGCCCGCGCGTTGCGGCCGGCCCCCCCGGACGCGATACCGAAATCGGCCAGGTTGTCGATCGTCTGGAGGATGCCCGTCCGGCCGGCATCGCCGATGTGGTTGTTCGCGAGCGAGACCCAGTCGATCCCGGCGTTGGCGAGGCCTTCGATCAGGGTCGGGTCGGCCGAGAAGACCGTTCCCGTCGTGTGATACCGGAACATGTCCGGGGCCGGGTTCTCGAAGTTCGCGATCGCGAGGTCGGCGCCGGAGATGAGCGCCCGAACGGCACCGCCCTTGCCGACACGGGTGACCCTCGGCAAGTCCCAGCCCCTCCCGGAGCAGCAATAGCGGGACGTGATGTCGGCGAGGCCGCCGTTGAACGGGAAGTCGACCCCCTTCTTGTTGATCTTGACCGTCTGGGCCACGCCGCGGTCGAGCATGATGTCGCCGCCTGCGACGAGGGTCCAGCTGGCGGCCGGATCGAACGCCTCGCCCTCGACCGGCAGCATCGCCGCCAGGCCCCAGGCCTCGACGGTCTCGACGGCGCCGGCACCGAAGAGCTGCCGGTCGCCCCAGCCAAGCGCGCGAACGGACGGGCCGACCTCGTCTGCCCGCAAAAACGCGAGTCGCTTGCGATTCGCCGCGAGGTCGGCCGCGAGCGTGACCGCATCCGGCGCGAGGATGAGCCGCTTCGAGTCTGCTGGCCGTTCGGCCCCGACAGCAGCGAGGATGGCGTCGGCCTCTGACTCGACGAGCTCGAGCGCCTCGTACGTCTTGCTCGTCCCGGCCAGAACGGAGCCGACTTCCTCGCGGCCAGTCCGCTCGAACTGCGTCCGGAAGTGAGTGACCGGGACGATCGGGACGGCGGCGATCGGGCTCGCGCTCGGGGCCGGCGACCCCGAGGGCGCACCCGGCGACGGCGGGGAAGCCGTGGCATCGGCCGTCGCGGACGCTGCCGGGCTCGGGACCTGCCCGATCGGACCGCCCGGACTCGCGGATGGCGTCGAGGAGCCAACGAATCCGCCGGCGACGGTGAGGACGATGGCGACGCCAAGGACCGCAAGAACGGTGATGAGGGGCAGTCGTTTCACGGCCGCGATTGTGACAGCCGCTCACAGAGAGTGCCCCGCGGCGAAGCCGCACTGCGTTCGTCGCGGATGGGCGACGCTGGCAAGGCGCCGACGAGTAGCGGAGCGAGCGGGCTCAGACGCCCGTGAGCAAGCAGCGCAGCGCAGCGCGGCAACGCCGTCCGGCGTCGTCCAGCCGTGACAGCCCGAGAACGATGGCTCGCACCCAGAAGAACGCCCCGTCCGGGCGGGCGGACGGGGCGTAGGGAGATTCGTCGATGGCGGACCCGACCGGATTCGAACCGGCGATCTCCAGCGTGACAGGCTGGCATGTTGGGCCGCTACACCACGGGTCCGTTGCAGCGACCGGGAGGATAGCACCTGAAACCGCCGTTGTCGTGTCGCGCGCCGCCTCGTCAGCGGGGCAACTGCAGGACCTGGTTGTTCGTGCCGAGGCTGCCAAGCTGGAGGGCTGGGCGACCGTCAGCCGCGTCCAGAACGGTGAGCGAGGCCTGCCATGTCGCGGGGTTGCCGTCGGCATCGGCACCCGGGACGCCGGTCGCCAGCAACCATCGTCCATCGTCGGACAGGCCGAGGCCGGAGTAGCTCGTCACCGGCGCCCAGTGGTCGACCACGGTGAACTCCCGCCCGTCGAAGACCCAGATGCCGGTGCTCGCGAAGCCGGGGCCGTCGCCCCTACTACCCTCGAGCGACCCGAGCGCGAATAACCGACTGCCACCGGGTTCGGCGAGAACCTGGGGGATAGTCCAGAGCCTGAAGTCGGACCCGAGCGTCGCCCACTGCGGTTGCTTCCGTGAGGACACGCCGCCCGGGCCGGCGCCGCCTCCACCGCCGACCGTCGAGTCGGGGTCCACCTCGATGCGATCGGTCCGGCCCGCGTCGATATCCAGGCGATGGAGGACATGGGCCGTCGGCTGCCACAGGTAGACGGCGCGGTTCGCGAGATCGAGGATCGGATCGGCGAACCACGCCTGCATCGTGCCGGTGATGTCCGTTCGTCGTACCTCCGAAAGGTCGGCGCGAAGGATCGACGCACCGAGCGTCAGCGTGGCCTGATCGCGGGGCCAGCAGATGGCGGTGATCTCATCGGGCGCCGTCCAAGCGGCCCACATGCACTGGCGCAGGCGATCGGCAACGGCCTCGGCGAACGCCGTCGGGCGACCAAGCGCCACTCCTCCGCCGCCGAAGTCGAGATCGATCGTCCACGCCATCGGCGTGGAAGAACCCTGCTCGCCGTTCCAGGTGTACCGGTCGACCCAGGCCCAGACAAGCAGCCTCCGGCCGTCCGGCGACAGTCGGATGAGCGGGCCCGACAGATAGCTCTCGTTCGTGCCCTGGTCCGGCGGCGGCGTCGGGCCCGGGATCGGCGTGACGTCGAGGCTGCCGAGATCGACCCGGCCGGTGAGCACGCCCCTCACGAGATCGATGGTGTCAACGGCGACCGCCCAGTCGTTGCCGCTCCGCGTCGCGCTTGCGAGATACCCCGTCGTGCCGTCCGGCGCGAGCTCGAGATCGAACCGGATATAGAAGTCCGATGCGGGCGGCGTGGCGGTCGAGACGTACTCGCCAATGGCCTGCCGCGAGGTCGTCCGGCCCGTGCCGTCGACGTGACGGATCTCGGCGAAGACCGTTTCGTGAGAACTGTCCGAGGAACGGTTGAAGCAGACGCACCACCAGCCATTCCCGTCGGCGGAGGCGAACACGGCGTCCGTGTCGAGTCGCAGCTCCATCGCCTCTCCGAGCTTGCCGGTCGTCGGATCGACGAGTCGGAGCCCGTTCACGTCGATCGGAAATGGCTCTGTTGGGTGCTCGCCGGCCACGACGGTTACGTCGGGCAGCGGCGTCGCCGGGAGCGATGTGGGCTGGAACACGGCTCGTGGGGTCCTCGACGGAACCGGCGTCGGCGTGGGCCGCAGGAACGACAGGTCGACTTCCGGCCGCCACTCGATCCTCGGTCCCATCCAGGCGATCCCCGGAATCGCGACGGCCACGGCGATGACGAGTGCGATCGGCAGGCGGCGGCGGCCGCCCGGCCGGCCGGAGCCACCGGGGCCGCCGATGCGCGTCGGGACGACCTCGAAATTCTGCTCGCGCCGGTCCGCCATGCCGTCAACGTACACCGTGTGCGTCTGGTGGGTTCCGGGTGGTCCACGATCCCCATCGGTGTCCGCGGCTGCGCGCCCGCCGGACCCGTCGGTGGCGGCCGACTTGGGGCCCCGCTTCTATACTCGGCCGGCATGTCCGTCATCGATCTCCGATCCGACACCGTCACGACACCGACCGCGGCGATGCGCAAGGCGATGGCCGAGGCCGAGGTCGGCGACGACGTCTGGGGTGAGGACCCAACCGTCAATGAGCTCGAGGAGCGCGCCGCGAAGCTGCTCGGCAAGGAGGCGGGGCTGCTCGTCGCCTCCGGGACGATGGCCAATCTGGTGGCGCAGATGGCCCACCTCGCCCGCGGTCAGGAGATCATCGCCGGAGCCGAGACGCACATCGTGGTCGACGAAGCGGCCGGCCACGCAGTCGTCGTCGGAGCGTCCGTTCGCCAGCTCCGGGACCGTCCGGACGGGACCCTCGATCTCGACGAGATCGAGGAGGCGTTCCGCAACCCGACCGACATCCACGAGCCTCCGACCGGCCTGGTCGTCGTCGAGAACGCTCACAGCCATTCCATGAACCAGCCGCTGCCGCCTTCGTACCTCGCCGCGGTCGCCGCGATTGCCCACCGCCACGGCGTGCCGCTCCACGTCGACGGGGCGCGGTTCTTCAACGCCTCGGTCGCCCTCGGCGTGTCGCCACGCGAGCTCGCGGCGTCGGCGGACTCGGTCGCCTTCTGTCTCTCGAAGGGACTCGCGTGCCCGGTCGGCTCGCTGGTCGTCGGCGAGCGTGTCTTTGTCGCCCGTGCGCGGCGGGCGAGGAAGCTGCTCGGCGGTGGCATGCGTCAGGCGGGCATCGTGGCAGCCGCCGGGCTCGTTGCCCTCGCGGACGGCCCGAACGGAATGATCGACCGGCTGGCCGAGGATCACCGCAATGCCAGGCGCCTGGCGGAGGCGCTCGCCGCCCTGCCCGGCATCGTCAGCCCCGGCGGGATCGCCCAGCCCGGTGACGGGCCGTTGGACCCCGGCCGGGTCAGGACCAATTTCGTACTATTCCGCGTCGAGCGCGACCGGCGAGGCTTCCTCGACGCGCTCCGTGCAGGCAACGTCCTGATGGACGAATATCCCCATGGACAGATCCGAGCGGTGACCCACCACGGCATTTCCGGATCGAACGTCGAGGCCACGATCTCGGCCGTCGGCGCCGCACTCGACGCAACAACCAGGCGATCTGCCACCGATCCCGTCGCCGCCGGGCACCTCCAGGGCGTCTGACGGACATCCCGCGCGGGGGACGCGCGACGAAGGAGGAACCCGTGCCCGACAGACTGGAGGATGTCGTCCTCTCCCGCCCGGAGCCGGCCACCGACGCCGGCCCCCTCGACGGCCCGCTCTACGACCTCGTCGAGGCTCGCTTCCGGCGAATCGTCCGCGACAACCCGATGGTGGGCACCTACTTCGGGATCCACACCGAGGACGACCGACTCGGCGACGCCTCGCGGGAGGCGCTCCTCGCCGAGCTCGCCGCAGAGAAGACCCACCTCGCGGCGATCGACGCACTCGACCCAGCGGGCCTGTCCACGATCGGCCAGTTCGAGCGCGACCTGGAGATCCATAACGTGCGGCGGAGAATCTTCGACATCGAGGTCGTCCGGACCTGGGAGCGCCGATCGCTCGCCCTCGACACGGTCGGCGATTCGCTGTTCCTCATCTTCGCCCAGGACTTTGCGCCCCTGGCGGAGCGCCTGAACTCGATCGCCGGACGCCTCGAGGACGTCCCCGCTTACCTCGAAGCCGCCCGGACACGGGCGACCGTGCCGCAGGTCCGGATCTGGCAACGACTCGAGATCGAAACGGCCGCGGACCTGCCGTCCTTCCTCGACGAGATCGTCGCAGCCGGGGCCGACCTGCCCGTCGCCGATCGGCAGCGGCTGCGCAACGCGAGTACAGCCTCCAAAGCGGCCCTCGACAGCTACACGGATTGGTTGAAGGCGTCACTGGACGCAGGAACAGACGACTGGGCGCTGGGTCAGGAGCGCTACGACCAACTCGTCGCACTCCGGGCGTTCGATGGCCTCGACGCCGACGCGATCCTCGCCATCGGGGAGGAGCAGCTCCAGTCGAACCGCACCGCCCGGGTGGCGGCCGCGCGCGAGATCGACCCGGACGCAGACGAGGCGACGGTCGTCGACCGGATCAAGAGCGATCATCCCGAAACCTTCGAAGTGGCCCTCGACGCGTATCGCGACGTCATGGTCCGCGGCCGCCAATACCTCGTCGAGAAGCGGATCGTCACCGTCCCGGACGACGAGCGAATCGACGTCATCCCGACGCCTGAGTACCTCCGCAACGTCATTCCGTTCGCGGCCTACTTCTCCCCGCCGAAGTTCGACTCGAATCCCAAGGGCATCTACATCGTCACGCCGTCCGTCGGCAACGACCCCAACGCGATGCGCGAGCACAACTTCAGCTCGATCAGCAACACGAGCATCCACGAGGCGTACCCGGGCCACCATCTCCAGCTCGCGGTAGCGAACCGCCACCCGAGCCTGACCCGGCTGTTCGCGGATGCCCCCGAGTTCGTCGAGGGCTGGGGCATGTACTCCGAGCAGATGATGCGAGAGCAGGGGTTCGACGACGCTCCGAATTTTCGCCTCGCCCTCTACACCGACGCAATCTGGCGAGCTGCCCGGATCATCCTCGACGTCCGGATGCATCGTGGCGAGCTGAGCGTCGAAGAGGCGACCGACTTCCTCGTTGCCCAGACGAGCTTCGAGCGGTCGAATGCCCGGGCCGAGGTGAACCGCTACACGTACACCCCGACCTACCAGCTGTCCTACCTCCTCGGCAAGGTCCTGCTGCTCCAGCTCCGGGCCGACGAGCAGAAGCGGCTCGGGTCGCGCTTCGACCTTCGCTCATTCCATGACACGCTGTTCAACAACGGCTCGCTGCCGATCAGCTTCCACCGGCGGCTGCTCCGCGAGACGATCCGGGCCGGCGAGGCGTCGGGCGGCGCCGGGGCGTCTCGGGCGGCCAGGGCCTGAACGCCGAGGTGCAGGTCATCCCGTCGATCGACCTTGACCGCGGCCGCTCGCGGGTCGTCTTCTGGCCCGGCGCGTCGTCCGGTGTCGGCGCCCCGACGGATCGGCCCGACCGAATCGCCGAGCGGTTCGTCGAACTCGGGGCTCGGGTCGTCCACGTCGTCGACTTCGACGGTGCCAAAGCTGGCGCGCCGGGCAACCTCGAGGCGGTCGGCGTGATCGCCTCGCGGATCGCCGTACCGATCCAGCTCGCCGGCGGACTGGAGGGGCCCGATCACATCCGCCTCGCCTTCGCGGCGGGTGCGACCCGGGTCGTCCTGGCGATGAACGTCGCCGAGGAACCAGCCCTGCTCGCCGACTGCCTAAGCGTCGCCGGCGACTGGCTCGCCGTCGGCCTCGACCCGCGGCCGGAGCGATTCGCCGCATTCCCGTGGCGACGACCGACGGTCCCGACGTTCGAAGAGATCGTGGACGAGCTCGCGTCGCGTGGCGTCCGCCGCTTTGTCCTGTCACACGGCGGCTCGCGGCCGGACGGCGAGCTGCTGGCCGGCCTGGCCAGGACCCACGACGCCGATTTCCTCGTTGCCGGCGGGGTGTCCGACCTCGACGGGATCCGTCGGCTGCGCGATATCGGCGTGACCGGCATCATTCTCGGACAGGCGCTCCTGTCCGGGGCCATCGACTTCACCGCAGCCCTGGAGGCCGCCGCATGACCCGACCCATCCGTTCGCTCGCGCTCCTCGCCGTAGCCGCGACGCTCGCCGCCGCCTGCAACATCAACGGCACGCCGGCACCCGCGAGCAACGCGGGGTCCGCCGCCCCGTCCGCGGCGGGCTCAGCCGCCACGGTCGCCTGCCCGACGAAGCAGCCACCGCCGCTCGCGGCGGGCGAGAAGCGCCTCGTTACGATCGCGACGGCGAAGGGAGAGATCGCGATCACGATCGAGGCGGACCTCTCGCCGATCGCGGCCGGGAACTTCGTGGCACTCGCGGAATGCGGCTATTACGACGGCGTTGGGTTCCACCGCATCGCAACCCTCGAGGACGGCACGCCGTTCGTCATCCAGGGTGGCGATCCGACCGGGAACGGCACCGGCGGCCCGGGTTACACGATCAAGGACGAACCGGTTACGGCCCCCTACGGCAGGGGGACCGTTGCGATGGCCCGCACCCAGGCGCCCGATTCGGTCGGCTCACAGTTCTTGACCCGAGGCTGCAAAAACAGGTTCTTGTTCTCGCTGCTGAGCGCGCCGCCCTTCAGGCTGAGCGGGTCGCGGTA
>JANMPL010000281.1:0-3302 GCA_031369845.1 Chloroflexota bacterium | reverse complement strand
CCCGCCGTAGCGAAGACGAACGCCTTGTAGCCGAACAGGGGCTTCCGGCTGAATACCGGCAGGATCTCGCTGATCATGCCCATCGCGGGCAAAACCATGATGTAGACCGCCGGATGCGAGTAGAACCAGAAGATGTTCTGCCAGAGGATCGCGCTGCCGCCGAACTGCGGGTCGAAGAAGTGGCCGCCGCCGTAGTTCCGATCGATGAAGAGCATGATCAGGGCGCTGGTGAGGACCGGCGTTGCCAGGACCTGGAGGATGCTCGTGACGAGGACGGTCCAGACGAGGATCGGCAGCCGGAACATCGTCATACCCGGCGCCCGCATCTTGAAGATCGTGACGAGGAAGTTGATCCCGCCCAGGATCGAGCTGGTGCCGATCAGCGTCAGGCCCATGATCCAGAGGTCCTGACCGGCCCCCGTCGAGGCAAGCGCGCGGTCCTCGGAAAGCGGGGCGTAGCTCGTCCAGCCGGCTGATGCCGCGCCTCCGGTGACGAACCCGAGGAACAGCAGGATGCCGCCGAGCGGCAGCATCCAGAACGACAGCGCATTGATCCGCGGGAACGCCATGTCCGGCGCGCCGATCTGGAGCGGCACGACGTAGTTCCCGAAGCCGACCAGCATCGGGATGATGAACAGGAAGATCATCACCGTCCCGTGCATCGTGAAGAGCTGGTTGTAGACGTGCTCGTCGGCAAGGAGCTGGATGCCCGGCTGGGCAAGCTCCGTCCGGACCAGAAGCGCGAGGATGCCGCCGAGGAAGAAGAAGATGAACGAGTTGATGAGGTAGAGGATCCCGATCTTCTTGTGATCGGTCGTCGTGATCCACTCGTACAGCCCGCTCCGGTAGGCGGAGGCGGCGGGCGTCAGCGCGGTGGTCGCCATCGGAGCTCCTTACTGGACCTTCAGCGTGCCGAACATGAGCGTCGGATGGATCGAGCATTCGAACTTGTACTGACCGGCGGGCAGTGGTGAAACGCCGTAGTCGCGGACACCCGGCCCCGGGAAGTCCTGGCCGTCGAAGACCTTGGCCCCGGAGCCGTCGAGGATGTCGACGTCGTGCGGCGTGCCCTGGTCCTGGTTGTCGAAATGAATCGTGAACGGGGCGTCCGCGGGTGCGCTGATCTCCGGCTTGTCGAACTTGACGTTCTTGGCGGCGAGCTCGATGACGGGACCGCCGCCGCCGCCGCTCGGAACCGGGGTCGGGCTGGCGTTCGCCGCCGCGAGCTTCCCGTCGTACCAGGTCTGGAAGGCCGCGGGAGCCATCGCATGGACCTCGAAGACCATGATTCGGTGGCCGACCCCGCACAGCTCGGCGCATTGGCCGCGGAATGTCTGGTTCGCCTGGTCGGCGTCAATGGTCAGGTCGAACTGATTGACGATCCCCGGCACGACGTCGCGCTTGAACAGGAACTGCGGGACGTAGAACGCGTGGATCACGTCGAGGCTTGAGAGGTAGAGGTGGGTCGTCTTGCCGGCCGGCAGGGTGAGGCCTCCGTCCTTACCGACCGGTGCGGTCACCGAGAACAGCGGCTTGCTGTCGGCCCCGCCGTCGGCAGGCAGATAGTCGAACGTCCATTGGAACTGGCCGGCGACGGCCTTGACCCTGAGATCGGGTTGCGGCGCGGTGGCCTCGACGGTGTTGAGCGTTTGCCACGAGATGAAGAACAGGAAGACGACGATGATCGTCGGGATGACGGTCCAGACGATCTCGGCGAGGTTGTGGCCGTGGGTCTGGGGCGGCAACTCCGTGTCGCCGGGTCGGCGCCGGTAGCGGATCACGCTCCAGACGATCAGTCCTTCGACCAGGAAGAAGATCGCCGCGGCGATCACGAAGACGATCGTGTAGAGATCGTTGATGTGCCGACCCTGGCTGGTGACCGGATCCGGCGGAAAGAAGCTCCTGACGATCTGCGGTCCGAACCGGACGAGCAGGTAGAGGAGCCCGATGAGGGCACCGATGGCGACAAGTCCGGCGAGGATCGACCCGATCGACGGCCTCGTGCCGGGGCTGCTCGACATGAACTGTCCTCGAAATCAAACGACGGCGGCTGGCGTCCGGGCGGACGCTGCGGCTGGAGGTTCGTCTCGGCCAAGCGGCCACGGCCCGGAGGGGTTCCGGGACCGCGGTCCATGATACCCGGAGCGCCGAGCGCGGGCGCAGCGCGGCCGCGAGGGTGGCGCAGTCGCGCGCGGGCCGCCAACTCGCCGCACGTGCGACGATGCGAGGCGTGTCGGATCGCTCGAAGCGCGTGATCGGTGGTCTCGTGGGCGGGTGGGTCTGGCTCGCGGGCGCCGCGAGCCCGGCGCTTGGTCACGGATTTGTGCCGGCGGAGCCGCCCACGATCGGCAGCCTTCTCTTCGGCTGGTCGTTCGATCCCGCGGTCATCCTGCCGCTCGCGATACTGGCGATCGGCTGGATCGTCGCCGTCCGTCGGGTCGACGCCGCGCACCCGACGAATCCGGTGCCGCGCGGCCGGACGATCGCCTATCTGTCCGGGCTCGCCGCGATCGCGATCGCCCTGCAGTCCGGGATCGAGCGGTACGACACCGTGCTCTTCTCGGTCCACATGGTCCAGCACATCCTGCTCACACTCGTGGCCGCACCCCTCATCGCTCTCGGCGCGCCGGTGACGCTGGCGCTCCGCGTCGCCTCGCCCCGGGTTCGCCGGCGATGGCTGCTGCCAATCCTCCACTCCCGGCCGCTGCGCGTGCTCGCCCACCCCGTCGTCGCCTGGCTCGTCTTCGCCGGCGTGATGTGGGCGGCCCACATCTCGCCGCTCTTCGATCTCGCGCTCGAGAACCGGCTCGTCCACGACCTCGAGCACGCCCTGTTCCTCGGCGCGGCGCTGCTCTTCTGGTGGCCGGCGGTCGGAGCCGATCCGGGACCGTGGCGGCTCTCCCACCCGACGCGCCTGATGTACGTGTTCCTCCAGATGCCCCAGAACACGTTCCTCGCGGTCATCATCCTCAACGCTCAGTCGGTGCTCTACCCGCACTACGCGACGTTGGTGCGGCCGTGGGGCCCGACGGCGCTGTTCGATCAGCAGGCTGCGGGCGGGATCATGTGGCTGGCCGGCGATTTCCTGTTCATCGCGGCAGTCGCGGCGATCCTAGCGGGCTGGATGCGCCACGACGAGCGGGACACGCCGCGGGCGGAGCGCCAGGCGGACGTCGAGCGGGCCGCGATCCGGACCCGGGAGTCGCGACTCGCGGAGCGCCTGGCCGAGGAGCGCGACCGGACCTGAGGATCAGCTCCGCAGCGGGACGGGGGCGCGGAGATACTGGAGGTAGCGCTCGGGG
>JANMPL010000265.1:0-2821 GCA_031369845.1 Chloroflexota bacterium | reverse complement strand
CCTTCTCGCCCGGAACGCCGATCCCTCGGATGACGAGATCCGCCACGCCCTCGAAGGCAACTACTGTCGCTGCACGGGCTATCAGAACATCGTCGCCGCGATACGCGAGGCCGCCAGGACCATGCAGGCAGGCGCCGCGACGCCGGCGCCAGCGAGCTCGCAGGCCTAGGGCCGAGGAGGAGGGAACAGCGATGGCGACCGACGTTCTCGGAACCCCGGTCAAGCGGACCGAGGATCCCAAGTTCATCACCGGCAAGGGCCGCTACCTCGACGACATCAAGCTCCAGGGCATGGTCCACATGGCCATCCTTCGGAGCCCGTACGCCCACGCCAACATCCGCTCCATCGACACGTCCGCGGCGAAGACGATGCCCGGCGTAATCGCGGTTTTCACCGGCGCCGACATCCCCTACAACCCGCTGCCGATGGCCTGGCCGGCCGGCGGCTCGTCGGGCGTCCAGAACAACATCAACATGCCGCGCGTCCTCGCCACCGACGATGTGAAGTGGACCGGTGAAGGCGTGGCCGCGGTCATCGCCGAGACGCCGGAGCAGGCCGTCGACGCGCTGGAGGCGATCCAGGTCGACTGGGAGCCGCTGCCGACGGTCGTCGATGCCGAGAAGGCGACCCAGCCGGGTGCTGTACAGCTTCACGAGAACGCCCCGAACAACATCGTCTTCGACTGGCACGTGGGCGACAAGGCGGGGACGGATGCCGCGATCGACAAAGCGGAGGTCGTCGTTCGCCAGCGGATCGTCAACCAGCGGCTGATCCCGAACCCGATGGAGGTTCGCGGCGACATCGGCTGGTACAACCCCGGCACAGATGAGTACACGGTCTGGATGTCGAGCCAGACGCCGCACATCCAGCGGCTCCTGCTGACGGCATTCGTGACCGGCATCCCGGAGCACAAGGTCCGGGTGATCGCGCCCGACATCGGCGGGGCGTTCGGGACGAAGATCTTCTGCTACGCCGACATGGCGCTCGTCATGTTCGCCAGCAAGGCGATCGGGGGTCGGCCCGTGAAATGGGTCGAGAGTCGCCGCGAGAACTACCAGTCGACGATCCACGGCCGCGATCACATCACGTATCTCGAGATCGGCGGCACCCGCGACGGCGAGGTCACCGGGCTGCGGGTCAAGACGTACGCCAATCTCGGCGGCCGCCTGTCGACGATCGGACCCGGCATCCCGACGACGCTCTATGGCCGCGTCCTCGCGGGTCCATACAAGTTCCCGAACGTCCACTGCGAAGTGATCGGGGTCTACACGAACACGACGTTCGTCGACGCCTATCGCGGCGCCGGGCGACCCGAGGCGACCTACGTCGTCGAGCGGGCGATGGACCTCTTCGCCGACGAGATCGGGATGGACCCGGCAGCCGTCCGTCGCAAGAACTTCCTGCCGAACGACGCGTTCCCGTACGACAACCCCTCGGGCCTCGGGACCGCGGTGAACGGCGAGAAGATCTACATCGACTCCGGGAATTACGAGCCGGCACTCGACAAGGCTCTCACGATGGTCGACTACTACCTCCTCGACGAGAAGCGGGCGGAGGCGCGCAGTCGCGGCAAACTCCTCGGCGTGGGGCTCAGTACCTACATCGAGGTCTGCGGCGTCGCGCCTTCGAAGTGGATCGGCGCCGTCGGCGAGGGCTGGGGCGCCGCGATGTGGGAATCGGCCAACCTCAAGGTTCACCTCACCGGCAAGATCATCCTCACGATGGGCACCTCGCCGCAGGGCCAGGGCCACGAGACGACCTACGCCCAGATCATCTCGAGCGAGCTCGGCGTCCCGATGGAGGATGTCATCGTCCAGCACTCGGACACCCAAGGCACGCCGTTCGGCTACGGGTCGTACGGCAGCCGGACGTCATCGGTCGGCAGCACGGCCGCGATCAAGGCGGCCGGCAAGGTCCGCGAGAAGGCGAAGCGCTACGCGGCGCACATGCTCGAGGCGAGCGTCGAGGACATCGAGGTCGAGGGCGCCAACTACCGGGTCAAGGGCTCGCCCGACAAGGTCAAGACGATCCAGGAGATCGCGTTCGCGATCGACCTCGGCTTCAGCCTCCCCGACGGGATGGAGCCCTACCTCGACGAGACCGCCTACCACGACACGCCGAACTGCACGTGGCCGTTCGGAACGCACATCGCGATCGTCGAAATCGACGAGCAGACCGGCAAGGTCGACCTCGTTCGCTACGTGGCGGTGGACGATGTCGGCAACAAGATCAACCCGATGATCGTCGACGGACAGCTCCACGGCGGCATCGCCCAGGGCGTCGGCCAGGCGCTCTGGGAAGGCGCGATCTACAGCGACGACGGGCAGCTCCAGAGCGGCTCGATGATGGATTACGCGGTGCCGCGAGCATCATGGTTCCCGAACCTGGAGCTCGCCGAGACCGTGACTCCCTCGCCGGTCAATCCGCTCGGGGTCAAGGGCGTGGGCGAGGCCGGGGCGATCGCCTCGACCGCAGCCACCGCCAATGCCGTCATCGATGCGCTTTCACCGCTCGGGATCAGACACCTGGACATGCCGTACACCGCCCAGACCGTGTGGCGGGCGATCCAGGAGGCGAAGGGCGGAGCCGGCGCCAAGGGCGCCACCGATCGAACGAACGGCTCTAACGGGAAAGGAGGCCCGGCATGATCCCGGCGGCGTTCGAATACACGAGGCCGGCCTCGCTTGACGAGGCCCTCAAGCTCATCGCCGCAGGCGGTGGCGGGTCCAAGATCATCGCCGGCGGCCAGAGCCTGCTGCCGATCCTCAAGCTCCGCCTCGCGAGCCCGGAGCGGCTCATCGACATCGGCCGGTTGCCTGAG
>JANMPL010000027.1:0-1564 GCA_031369845.1 Chloroflexota bacterium | reverse complement strand
ACATGCCGGCGAACCAGTTCGCCATCATCGACCGTGGTGCGCCCCAGGCACGGCTCTGGACTCCACCCAGCAACTGACCGCGGAGGGACCGATCAAATGGCCACGGCGAGACTCGCCCGAACCGACCATCCCGATTTCGGGCCGCGAGGTCCCGCGCCGGAGATCCCCGCTGATCTCTACACCGGGCGGCTCGAGCAGCTCCGGGAGCGGGCTGACCAACGCGGCTACGAACGCCTCGTCGTTTACGCCGACCGCGAGCACAGCGCCAACCTCGCGTTCCTGACGGGCTTCGATCCGCGCTTCGAGGAGGCCCTACTCCTCGTCGGGCCAGAGGGCGAGCCGGCGATCCTCGTCGGGAACGAGTGTTGGGGGATGGCTGGCGCCGCCCCCTTGCCGATGCGCCGCCATCTCTTCCAGGACCTGAGCCTGCCGAGCCAGCCGCGGGACCGATCGCGGCCACTCGCCGAGATCCTCGCCGACGAGGGAATCCGGTCAGGTTCGCGGGTCGGAGTCGTCGGCTGGAAGACGTACGGGGATCCGTCGGCAAGCGACGCCCCCGCCTACCTCGTCGACGAGCTGCGACGCCTCGTCGGCGAGAGCGGGACCGTCGAGAACGCGACGGACATCCTGATCGGCGCGGCTGACGGGCTGCGGGTGATCAACGATCTCGATCAGCTCGCAGTCCTGGAGCACGCCGCCTGCCGGACGTCGAGCGGGGTGTGGAACGTGCTGGGCGGCCTTCGACCCGGGATGACCGAGCGGGAAGCGGTCGCCCTCCTCGGCTGGGACGGGACGCCGCTTTCGTGCCACCTGATGCTGACCGCCGGCGAGCGGGCGCGACTCGGGTTGCTCAGTCCGGGCGACCGGCCGATCGAGCAGGGCGATCGGTTCACCGTGGCGTTCGGGATCTGGGGTGCGCTCAACTGCCGGGCGGGCTTCGTCGTCGAAGACGCTGATCAACTGCCCGACGGGATCCGGGACTACGTGGCGCGTCTCGTGTCGCCGTACTTCGAGGCCGTCGCGGAGTGGTACGGGGCGCTTCGGATCGGCCAGACGGGCGGAGTCCTCCACGAGATCGTCGCTCGTCGCCTCGGTGACCCGTTCTTCGGCATCTTCCTCAACCCGGGACACCAGATCCATCTCGACGAGTGGGTGAACTCCCCCATCTCCAAGGGGTCGACGACCGAGCTTCGCTCCGGGATGGCCTTCCAGGTCGACATCATCCCGGCGACTGGGACCGACTACTTCACCACGAATATCGAGGACGGCATCGCGCTCGCCGACGAGACCCTCCGCGCGGCTTTCGCCGCACGCTACCCGGCGGCGTGGTCGCGGATCCAGGCCCGGCGGCGGTTCATGGACGACGCCCTCGGCATCTCCCTCCACCCCGACGTCCTGCCGTTTTCGAACATCCCGGCGTACCTGTCGCCGTTCGTGCTCAGCCCCGACCGGGTGATGACCCAGGTGTAAGGGGGCGGGCCGCCGGCTCCGCGCGAGTCTAGGCGCTCGCCCGGCGGCCGTGAGGGCCGCCTCCGCCGTGAACCGCGACCGACCGGGCGTGGTC
>JANMPL010000257.1:0-4958 GCA_031369845.1 Chloroflexota bacterium | reverse complement strand
CCGCCGCTTTTGACCACGCCGGCGAAGGCGTCGTAGCCCTTCATGAAGCTGACCGGGCCCGAGGCCGTGCCGCCGCCGGTCATCTTCTCGCGGGAGCTCCGGATCGTTGAGAGGTTTGAGCCCGCGCCCGATCCGAACTTGAACAGCATCGCCTCTGTCTTGGCGAGGTCCATGATGCTGGACATCGTGTCCTGGACGCTGTTGATGAAGCAGGCCGAGCACTGCGGCTTCTTCTCGACCCCGACGTTGAACCAGACCGGCGAGTTGAAGCTCATCTTCTGGTGGACGAGGAGGTGGGTGAGCTCTGCGTTGAACGTCTTGAGGTCGTCGTCGCTTGCGAAGCAGTGCTGGGTCTCCGCCCAGGCCGTGATCGTGTTGACGACCCGGTCGATCAGCTGCTTGACGCTCGTCTCGCGCTCCGGCGTCCCGACGTGGCCGCGGAAGTACTTGCTGACGACGACGTTCGTGGCGAGCTGGCTCCAGAACTCCGGAACCTCGACGTCCTTCTGCTCGAAGACGAGCTTGCCCGACTCGTTGCCGATCGCCGCTGTCCGTGTCTCCCACGTGATCTCGTCGTAGGGATGGATCCCGGGCGTCGTCCAGCGACGCTCGAAGGTGAGGCCGGTTGTGCCCTCGCCGCTGAAGCTCGCGCCGTAGGGGCCGGTCCAGGACTTGCCGGCGCCGGTCGCGTCCGCCGCGTCCGCCTGCGTTCGATCCATTACGGCGACCGCCTCACTGCTCTTTCGGGCCATCGTAGCTCTCGCCTCCATCATGCCTTGGACCGTCGAACCGGCCCGGCTGAGTGCTCGTCGCGGTAGCTGCGACGTTCTCCCTGATCACCGACCGATTGGTGCGTGTTCCGGGGTTGGCGGGCCGGAGATTGGGGGCCGGCGGGCGTCTCGGAAGGGGCGACTCTGCTCGTTCGGAGTGACCCGGATACGATACGCCTCCATAGTGGCGTAGTCAAGCGAAAAACACAAGATGTAGTGGTTGGTTTTGCCTACACACCGCTAGGTGTTGTGGTTTGGCTGTTGATGGGCTCGTGGACGAGCGGGCTCCGTGCGTGGACAAATCGCCGTCCTGTGTGGGAAGTGGCGCCGTCGCTGTGGAGAGGTCGCCTCTGGTTGTGGATCGGCTGTGGATGAACTGCCAGAATAGAACATCCGACCAGTTTGTGGCCAGATATCCATGCCCGGACTGTTAGGCCGGTTGCGGGGGCCAAATTCAACGGGATCCGCCGTCGAGAGGCGGTTCTCGTGCGGGACGATCGTTCCGTTACCCACGGCGGGCGCGTGGAGCTGGCCTAACAGTCCGTGGGTGGATTCGTGGCCAGTTAATCGCCAGCAAAGGGCCCGGAGCCACACTCCCGGCATGAGCGACCAACGACTCGGCAGTGCGATCCGTCTCGTCCGGGTTCGGCGCGGGTGGCGCCAGGCCGACCTCGCCAGGCGTTCCGGCGTCGGCCAGGCGACGATCTCCCGGATCGAACGCGGCCATCTCGGGACGCTCTCGCTCGACCGCCTCCGTTCAGTGGCCGCCACGCTGGACATCAGGGTCGACGTCCTCGGCCGCTGGCGAGCCGGCGACCTCGATCGCCTGCTCAATGCCGGGCATTCGCGACTTCACGAGTCGGTCGCGCGGGCATTTCGCGACCTTCCGGAATGGATCACTGCGCCCGAGGTCTCGTTCGCCATCCGCGGCGAGCGCGGCGTGATCGACATCCTCGCCTGGCACCCGGGCCTGCGCGCGTTGCTCGTGATCGAACTGAAGACGGACATCGCCGATGTCAACGAGCTTGTCGGCACGGCGGATCGGAAGCGTCGGCTGGCCGTCAACGTCGCGATCGAGCGGGGGTGGATCGCGGCCGGTAGCGCGCCACCGACGGTTTCGCTCTGGATCATCGTGACCGGAAGCCGGACGAACCGCCGACGCGTCGCCGAGCACGCCGCGATGCTTCGCACGGCAATGCCGACCGACGGTCGCACGCTTGGCGGTTGGCTGAGGGACCCGTCGGGAGCCATATCCGCGCTCTCAATGTGGCCAGATATCCATGCAGGGACTGGTAGGTCGGTTCGCGGGCCGATTCGGCGTGTCCGGAGGCGGATCTGACCGATTGCGCTGGCCGGCGCGTGCGTGGCGGCGGCGGCAACGTTGGCCGCCCGGCCCGATCTAGGTCGCGCAGTCGGCCTATCAGTCCGGGGGTGGATAGTTGGCCGGATGTCCGCGGACTGCGGCACGGACACAGCAAACCCGGCACACCCGAGGGTGTGCCGGGACCAATGGTGATGGTCGGGGCGTTATCCGAGATAAATCCATCCCGTTCCGGGGGTGCACGGCAGGAAGGTCGCGCACTGGTAGTCGCGCGGGCCTGTCCAGAAGATGTTCATCGTCCCGAGGACCACTCCGGCGCCGGTCTTCCACCTGATGGTGGTCTCGACGTAGTAGTAGCCCGCACCGCTGGTCGGCTGGACGGACCAGAACGGCATCGTCACCTTCGAGTAGCCCGCCGCGAGCGTCGTGGCAACGGTGCTGCCTGTGTTGTAGACCCAGCTCGACCCGTTCCACCGATAGACGCGATAGGCGGCGCTGATGTACTGGGCACCGGTCGATGCCGGAGATCGCTCCGCGACCATGTTCTGCGTCATGAGGGTGGCGAGGTAGCCACCCAGAACCGGGAGGTGAGTGCCCTGGACGACGGGCACGACCACAGCACCCGGCTGGCCCGAGCCACCGCCGGAGAACGCCGCGGCCGGGGCGGCGGCCGCGAGCCCGACGGAAGCCGCGAGGGCGACGGCGGCAAGGCCGCGAAGCATGACCTTGCGCGCGCCGGTGGTGCGCTGATTGCCTGCCAGTTGCTCTGGTCGGACGAGGGTGCTGAGTGCCATTTCGGTCTCCTCTGTGGTGCTTTCGTTGATGTCACGAACTTAGGAGGGGACGTGAGCCTGAACATCGGGAGGGGTCCCCATTGGCTCGCACATGCGATCCCCATTGATCCGCGCTGAGGCCCATCCCCAGTTGAAATCGCGAGCCGCCCTCGCGCGTGCCCTATTGAGGGCGGCCCTGGCGGCGCGGAAAGAGTGGGGACCGGCCACCTCCATCAGTGGGGATGCCTCCCGATGGCTGCGGCCTCAGCGATCGATAGCTTCAGGTCATCGAACGCCGACCCATCGGCGACGGAGTGACGGAGGCTAGAAATGGACCAGAACACTGATCGCGACCAGGAAAGCTCCCATCGCCGCTCCAGGCGACGGCAGTCGACGCTGCTTCGTGCGGGCGCGGTGGTCCTGCTGTTGTCGGTCGGTGCGGTCAGTGGTCGGGTGATCGACGCTGTGGGCGCAACCAACCCGGCAGCGGAGGCCGCTCTCGCACCCACGAACTCCGCAGCGGCCACCGCCTCGCAGTCGCCGGCAAGCACGGCGACGTCGTCGACCTCTATCGACCAGGCCCCGACCCTTCCGGAGCTTCCGGCCACACCCGGTGCCAGCCCGGCGCCGTCAGCGTCGGCCGCGGCCCCAACCGCACCGTCCGCCCCCGACGCCCCCGCGGCGCCCAACGCCCCGGCGGCCCCGCCGGCTCCCAAGGCCCCGGCCGCCCCGCCGATGCCCAAGATCCCGGCCGCACCTGGCACGAACGGCGCCGGACCCGCCGGCCCGGCCGCGCCGCCAGCTCCGAGTACAAACGGTTCGGCACCGCCGACGACGAGCAAGACCGCGACCCCGACGCCGACCCCGAAGCCCACGCCCAAGCCAACCACGAAGCCAACCCCGAAGCCCGATCCGGGACCGGTCGCGGTCGACAACTACTACAAGACCAACGACGCGTACAAGACCTGGGGCTACATGGACTTCCCGGTCTTCGACAACGACTACGACCAGGGCGGCCCGACCTTCTCCGACGGCAGCCCATTCAGGACCCAGAGCGTCGGCGCGGGGACGCACGGCGATCTCGACTCGACGTCGGTCAGGTGCGCGGACGGCTCGAGCCGCTACTGCCTGCGGTATTACCCGCATCACGACGGGCCGTTCCGCGACGCCTTCACCTACACGATCGTCGACGCGGGAGGCAACAAGTCGACGGCAACGGTCACGATCGACGTGCCCTGAGCCTCGCTCCGCTACTCCCCAACGCCGCGTCGCCCTCCTCCGGCGACGCGGCGTTCGTTGCTGCCCGGAGGTCGCGCGCCCGAGGCGGCGCAGGTGACGGGCGGCGACAACGGCGGGCCCGACAGATGGGGATGGTCGGCCGCAGCCAATGGGGACGCCTCCCGATGTTCACCCGATCGGTCTCAGCCAATGTCTTGGTTGAGCACGGCCCAACAACGGAGCCGGCAGAGAGGGTCTTGCGACCCGAGGAAGTGGAGGTTCAACATGTTCGGAGCGAAAATCGTTCCAGCCATCGCACGGACGCTGGTGGCACTCACCCTGGCAGCCGGGCTGGCCGCGGGCGCGACCAAGCCGGCCGAAGCCTCGACGATGACGGACGCCACCATGGCGTGCGCCGAGGGCACCGGCGGGATCTACTTCGGCCTGCCGCTCACGGGCGCGGCTCGGATGTCGGTCTTCGCCTACCGCGTCGACGGCGGTTCGTGGCAGTTCACGAACTGGTACTACACGAGCAACGGAAGCTACTGGATGTGGGAGGGCCGCTGGGTCTCGCTCCCGCTCGACTCGAGCATGACGATGCGGCAGCTTGGCGGCAACCACAACGTCGATGGCTACGAGTACCGCTACAACCCGTCGACCGCGTCCGGCGGTTGGGTCAACCTGGGGTCGTGCCGGACCAGCTCGTTCTTCGAGAGCGGCATCACCTTCAACTGAGCACCGAGGGCGCCTCGCAAGGGCGCCAGCAGGGGAACGAAGGAGGTCGGCTGAGCCGGCCTCCTTCGTGATTCGCCGACCGACGGCGGGCATACTGCGATCCATGACCCTCGCCCCCGGCTCGACCCTCGCGGCCTATGC
>JANMPL010000253.1:0-9294 GCA_031369845.1 Chloroflexota bacterium | reverse complement strand
TTCGCGGCGCTCGCCGGCGTCGCCCCGATCCCGGCCAGTTCCGGCCAGACCCAGCGGGTCCGTCTGTCACGGGGTGGCAACCGCCAGCTCAACCGGGCGTTCTACGTGATCGCCCTGACCCAGGTCTGGCATCACCCGCCGGCCAAGGCCTACGTCGCTCGCAAGCGGGCCGAGGGCAAGACCTGGCGGGAGGCGATCCGCTGCCTCAAGCGTCAGCTCGTCCGGCCGGTCTTCCGGCTCCTCCAGGAGGGCCAGCTCGGACTCCAAGCCGCGGCTTGACAACATAGGAGCCTGCTCATTCCGAAAACGGAAAGAGTCTGTTGCCCTGTCTGGGCGCTTCCGATCTTACCGCGCGGCGCGGGGCCGCTCAACCGCGCACCGTGTCTGCGTTGGGCATCGACGAGAGCCCGGCGGGCGAAGATGACTGCTCCGACACCAAGTGGGGATCCCCATATCGAAGTCATCGCCACGCCCGGACTCCAGCGCTCCTCGTGCCGTAGGCCACGGCGTTCGAGGCTTACGGCGCCCGGCGAATACCTCCGCGCCCGGCAGCACATCGATAGTCTTGAAGCGCAAAGGCATCAATCTCGACGGGCGTCAGACCGGCTGACGGACACGCGCCGGTCGGCCCGGACACGATACGCGGATCGTGGAGAGGGGCAGTCGCGTCCGGCTGCTGATGGTTAAGACGGGCGGTGTCGGGTGGCATGAGACCGGCTACGGACTCAACGTATTGGACTCGGGCCTGCTGCTCTGAGGCTAAAGGGATTGGGCCTGGCCGAAACGGCCCTATCGTTACGGAGCGGCCTGGGTCGGCGAGGCGCTCACTCCCGGCGTGTTGGGATCCATGCTGCACAGTCCCGGCATGTTGGGATCCATGCTCATTCCCGGCATGTTGGGATCCATGCACCCGGGCGGGGACTGGCAAGCTGCCAACACCAGCGCCATGGTCATCAGCGTGACGAATCGGGCAGACCGAAGAACCTTCAGCCGGAGCTTAATTTGGGTCTCCAAGGGTTGATTGGGAAGTAAAGCTCGGGCCGAGCGACTCGCGCCGAGCAGGCGGATTGGGAGCGAGAGCTCACTCGAACCGCCTGGAGTTCTCCAGAGGCGGCCGCCTATGGCCCGCCGCAGCTTCTTCCTTCCTGTCCTCCGACCGAATCCGAAGGTGGGCGAAGGCTGAGCACTCGGATTGCGCGGGCGCACTCGAGGAGCGCCATAGGTCAGCCACAAGGCTAGTACACGAGCGATGGTCCGGCCCGGCCGTCCTTCGCGAGCCTCGTCAAGATTTGAATGCCCTGTTCCAGAAGGCTTCAACCTTCAACGGCCGCCGTTGCTGCTTCCGCCGAGATCAGAAGAACCGGCCGCAACACGTGATCTGCATTCGGATGCCCTGGACGATGCAACACATCATGTTGTTGTCGAGACCGGTGCGCGGGTTGAAGCAACACGGCATGAACGGCGCAGCAGCGAGGACCACAACGGGGAAGATCGCAAGTAGGACCATCACCAGGGTAGACACGCCCACGATACGTACCGCGACTCTCTGCATCTCTGACCTCCTCTTTCCGTCCCTCTCGCGCGAGCGTGGACCCTCCTGACTGTCGCAGGGTCGACTCCGCATCTGGTTCGGGCAGCTGTGGGAATGACCTTTGTCGTGGTCAGGTGTACTCCAGTGATGATCCGCTGTCGAGCGCTGCGACAAAATGTGGTGTCGGCGAGCACCACGGGTCGGCCCGGTCGAGTAACGCAGGTGGTTCGGGGGCCACGACGCGATAGCGGCTGCCGGCCGGCGCGTCCGTCGGTCCACGAGGTGGTCGGTGAACCTCCGTGGCCCGATCGTCGCGCGGTGTGCCAGACAGGACGACTACTATCATGTTCGTAGTAGGTCAATCGGATCCGCCCGGCGGCTGAACAACAAGGCTGGTGGGTCGATAGGAAGATCTACTGTCGCACGGCGATGGGAGGATCCGTTCAAGCCATGATCCCGATGCTGGGCCGTTGAGGGGTGCCTGGCAAGGCCACGCCTCGCTCACGGCCGTTCGCCCCAGAGTGATCGCATGACGCTTGCGATCGCATTCCTCGGGGGCCTCGTCTCGTGCCTCTCGCCGTGCGTGGGAAGCATCCGATGCGTCCGAGCGCCACCGCGAAAAACAGACCCGGAGCGGTGGCGTCAAGAACCGCGCCCACCGGCAGGTGGAACGCTAGGAGCGCTGCGACCCCCACGGCGAAGCAGACCGCCAGGAAACCGTCGACGGCCCATCCTCCGAGGATGGCCCGCCGCCACGGGCCCGGGTGAAGCACCGCGTACCAGACCTTCGCCCCGACCAGCCCGAACGCGACCGCGAGCAGAGAAACGACCAGCGACTCGCCTACCGGGAGGTTCTCGCGCGCCAGGATCGCGGCCTGGGTGATGATGGCGACGGCGATGGCGAAGGTTCCCAGGAGAGGCCAGCTCCCAGGGATGACCGCCGGTATCCGCGCCAGTGGAGCCGGCAACGCCCAGCGCGTGCTCATCGTGGCGGCCGGAATTGTCGAGACCGTCCACCGACGCCATGACCAGGTGGCGCATGCAGCGGCTCGGTGCTGAACCGCTGCCCTCGGTCGGAGCGCCGATGCCCTCTCGTGTGTTGTCGAGGTCGGACCAGGTCGCCCGTGACATTCCAATCACCCGGTGCGAGCCCGTACACCCAGGTGCTGATGGAGACACGCCCGCTGCCGGGCACGATCCGGTCGATGCGATCCTCCTGCGTAAAGGTCTCGCCCGGCTTGGGCCTGCCTCGGATCCCGACGCGCTGGCCTCGCAGACGGATGGTCGCCGAGTACGCATCACCATCCTCGCCGGAGTCGAACCAGTGGGTGACGACGAGAGCCTCTGGTTCGACCGCGCCGGACGCCAAGGGTTGGCTGCGCACCTGCGCGTGGATCGCACCAACGCGTCCGCTGCTGGATGCGGGCGCACTGGACGTCGCCCTCGACCGCGTTCCGATGCCCTTAACCATGATCGCTTCCCCGGCCCGCCGATCGCGTCAGTGCGGTAGGGCTCCCGCATCCGCGGTCGAGGCGGTCCCGCGCGCTTCGGCCGTCGCGATGCGGTCGGTGGCCTCGGCCATTGCGAGCTCACGCTCGAGTCGGTCCTGCTCCAGCCGCGTCGACGCCAGCCGTGCCCGAAGCTGGCTTGGCCGGTCGTCGGATCCAGGAACGGGTTCTGGACTCGGGTTTGCCGGGTGACCCGCCATCGTCCGCATCATCACGAGCATCGAAAGGGGACAGGCTGCGACCAGCAGGAGCGGGATCGCCGCGCCGATCAGGTTCGGGGCGAACACGGCCAAGCCAGCGCCTAGGGCGACGAGGGTTGTGATAACGCGCCAGTCGGCACAGGCACGCATGAAGTTCATCAATTTGGGGTCCTCGAACGGCTTCTCAGCGACGCCATCATACTACACGACGAGTAGTAGTTGGTATCGAACTGCGACGCTGCCTGTAGTACCATGGGCGCGATGAACGACACTGCGGAGGGCGCGACGGCCGTCCTCGGACCGCTCGAGCAACGGGTCATGGCGCGGCTCTGGCAGACCGGTCCCCAGGCGGTTGGCGAGGTCGTGGGGGCGCTCAACGGTTCGGCCGAGCGGCAGCTCGCCTACACGACGGTCATGACGATCCTCGTCCGCCTTTACGAGAAAGGGCTCGTGACGCGCCAGAAGGACGGGCGCCACTATCGCTACACCGCGGCCGTCGACGAGTCGTCGCTCGAAGCTGAGCTTGGCCGCCGCGAGCTCAACCGACTGCTCGAGCGCTACGGTGCGGCTTCGGTAGCCGGTTTCGCGACGGAGCTCGGTGAAGGCGACCTGGCGGATCGCCTGATTAAGCTCGCCAGAGCGCCCCGCGAGACGATCTGATGCGACGGACGATGCTCCTTGGTGCCATAGCGTTGACCGCGATCGTCGGGTGCATGCTCGCCCCGGCGAGTGCCATGCGCGGCACCGGCCACACCCTCCTGCTTGTTGGCGGGCTTCTGGCAGTCGCCTTTCTGGTCGCGATCGCGCGGGAGGCCCGGCGCCATCAACACCTGGCAGCCGGCATCGCACGTGTCGCCCGCCCGGCCACGCTCGACGGACAGGCCGTTGGCCTGGTGCCAGGGCTCGAGGCGGCCGTCGTCGCAGGGCTACGCCGACCACGCATCTACTGTGCGGACGATCTGCCGGGTCGCCTGGATGCGGATGAGCTGAGGGCCGTCATTCTTCATGAGCACCACCATCAGCTCGAACGCGCCCCCGCCCGGCTCGTGCTAATCGGTGCGCTCGGTCCGCTGCTCGGCCGCATCGAGGCAGGTCGAGCTTGGCTCGAACAGGAGCGCGCGCGGATCGAGATCGCGGCCGACGACTATGCCCTCGCATCGGGGGCGTCCCGGCCGGCTCTGGCCAGCGCCCTCGTCAAGCTCGCTGGGAGCGCTCGCCTGTCCGCCGCGCCCGGGTTCGCGAGCGCGGCGGATCTACGGGTACGCGCCCTACTCGGCGAAGCCACCGGGATCGAGGGCGACGGCTCGGCGGGACGCGTCGTCGCGGGGCTGCTCATCGTCGTGACCTGCCTCGCCCTCTATCTCTGGTAGGCGTCGCAACGCCGCCCCTCGCGAGCGCAACGGCCCGGCTTGTCACGTCCCGTCGGCCTGCCGGGCGCTCCTGCTACACTCCCTGTAGTAGTAACGCCGCAACGGAGCTTCCGTGTCTGCCGACCGCGCAATCACGGCCGACCAGGATCGACTGGCGAGCCCCGTCCTCGAGTACGTCACGAGCCGCGGGTGCTCTGACTGCCGTCGGTTCGAGGACCTCCTCGCTCGGGTACAGCCGGATTTCCCCAGCGTCGAGGCGCGCGAGGTTACCGGCGAGTCGGAGCGGGGCCTCCAGATCTCGATCGGTCGCGGCGTCCTCCGCTTCCCGATCATCGTCCTCGACGACGAGATCATCGGCATCGAAACGATTACCGAGGAGGCGCTCAGGCGAGCCCTCGTGCGACGGGTCGGCATCGCGTGAACGAGCTCCTCGTCGGCTCGTCCATCCTGGGCGGCTTCGTGGGTGGCATGCTGGCCCTCCTCGCCCCGTGCTGCATCACGGTGCTTCTGCCGGCGTACTTCGCGGCCACGTTCCGCAACGTCGGCACGCTGCTGCGAATGACCTTCCTGTTCGGGGCCGGAATCGCCATCGTGATCCTGCCGATCGCGCTGGGCCTGGCGGCCCTCGGCCAGCTATTCAGCCGCTACCACACGATCCTCTTCCTCGTCGGTGGCGTCTTCCTGCTCGTCCTCGGCGTCCTGACCCTGCGCGGCCGGGGGTTCGAGTTGCCGTTCCTCCAGGCTCCGGCGTTTGAGGGTCGACCCGGTGCGTCGGTCTTCGCGCTCGGCGTCTTCTCGGGAGCCGCGAGCTCCTGCTGTGCGCCCGTCCTCATCGGAGTCCTGACCTTGACCGCCCTGACGAGTTCCTTTCCGGGCGCCATGGCGGTCGCTCTCGCTTACGTCTTCGGAATGGTCTTCCCGTTGTTTGTCCTGGCTCTGCTGGGCGACCGTTTCGGCTGGTCGGCGAGCCGTCTCGTCCGCGGCAAGACCGTGACAATCGAGCTCGCCGGGCGACGTTTCGCTGTCCACAGCACGAACCTGATTGGTGGCGTGCTGTTCCTCGGAATGGGCGTCTTCGTGCTCATCCTCGCCTCGACCGGCAACGATTTCCTGGCCGTTCCCGGCCAGGCCGAGCTCGGGGCTCAACTCCAGGTTCTGGGCGATCGGCTCATCGCCGCGTTGTACGGGATCCCTAACCTCGTCGTGGCTGGGGTGCTGGTCGTGTTCGTCGTGTTCCTGTGGCGCAGGTCGGCTGGCCGATCACGTCCGACACCAGCAGAGGCTCCCGATGACCGCTCGTAGTCGTCGCAGGGCACCGCATCCGCAACGACAGTCGCGCGGCGTTTCGCGGTTGTTGGGACCGGTGCCTATTTGGCTGGCGGTAGGGATCGCGGCGGCGGCCGTCGTGATCGCGGTGGCCGCCGCCAACACGATGACCGGGGCCCGCGATCTCGCGGCGAGCAGTCCTGGCGCCAGTCCCAAGGATGCGCCACTTCTCCGCTATGACGTCGGTCAGCCAGGCGTTGGCGCGGCGGCGCCCGACTTCGCCCTCTCGGCGAGCGCGGCGAGCACGTTCCGTCTCTCGGAGCAGCAGGGCAAGAACGTGCTCCTGTACTTCCACGAGGGCTTGATGTGCGATCCGTGCTGGCGGCAGATCGACGATATCGAGGCCGATCTCGCGAAGTTCCGGCAGCTCGGCATCGATGAGATCGCCGCGATCTCGATCGACCCGGGTGATGCGCAGCAGCAACGCGCCAAGCTCCGCGGGATCAGCTTCCCCGTTCTCGCGGACGCGGACCTGGCCGTGTCGCGGCTGTACGACGCGCTGAGCTACGGGATGATGGGCGGAACGCGGCCCGGCCACACGTTCATCCTCGTCGGACCCGACGGCATCATCCGCTGGCGGGCCGACTACGGTGGGCCACCGGACTACACGATGTATGTTCCGACGGCGACGGTCCTCGCCGAGCTCGGTCGGGTGATGGCCGGAGCAAGCCAGGTGACCCGATGAGCGCTGATCACATGATGGACTGGGGCGCGATGGGCGGCTTCATGTGGGTCGTGATGCTGATCTGGGCCATCCTCGGCCTCGCTCTCATCGTCCTCGCAATCGTCGGGGTTGCCTGGCTGGTCCGACAGCTCGGGCGAGACGGGCGGGGGAGCCGCCGCCTCGCGGACCGGACCGCGATCGAAGAAGTCGAGCGGCGCTATGCCCGCGGTGAGGTCGACCGAGAGACGTTCCTCGCGATCCGAGAGGACCTCGAGCGAGATGGAGGCTAGACCGGCGACCGTCGGTCGAGGAACCGCAAGCCTCCCGACTGCGGGCCGGAAGAGTCGGCGACCGCTCACCTCCGCCCGTGGCCAGATCGCGAGCCGCGCTGCCGCGCCGGACGGCTGGATGATCCTCGTGGGGACGGCGAAGGGTCGGCACCCCTCGGTCGACGCCGGCATCCCAGCTAGGACGAGTGTGCGGAAGCGGCATCCGCTCGCCGCTTGGATTCTGATCATGCTCGCCGGCGTCACGTTCGTGCTCGGGTCTCCATCCGCAGTCGCGGCGCATGCCGAACTCATCCTTGCATCGCCAGCCCCCGGGACCGGCCTGGCCCAGGCACCGGCGGCGGTGGTGATCAAGTTCTCCGAGCCTCTTAACGTGGCACTGAGTCGGATCGAGGTCCTTGACAGCTCCGGCGCCGACGTGGGGCAGGGACCGACGCTCTCGGTCGCGGGTGACGCGCAGGCGATGCGCCGGCCCCTCGGTCTGCTGCCCATTGGGCAGTACACGGTTCGGTGGACGACCGTCTCGGCCCTGGACGGACACACCCTGCGAGGCACCTACTCGTTCGCGGTCGGGACCGGGGCCGATGCGGGCACGACCATCGCCGACAGCCCACTCGACTCCGAGGGACCGCTCGGGCTCGTCGGCCGATTCGTCGCCCTCGTCGCGCTCGGCGCATGGCTCGCCTCGAGCCTCCTCCGCGCCCCTTCGATGCGAGCCGGGCTCGACCCAGCGAAGGCCGCGCGCATCGCCCGCGCCTCCCCAGCGGTCGCCTTCGTGGGCACCATCGTCTCGCTGCTCTCGACGACGCTCGTCGCGACGGGGTCGCTCGGTGCCATCGGCGCTGTCCTCGCAAGCCCATCCGGCGAGGCCCGACTCGTCGTCCTAGCCGCCACCGTGATCGGCATGCTCGTCGGGACCCGGTGGCGACCGCTGAGCGTCGGGCTGGCGGTGGTTGCGATCGTCGCCGACGCCGCCTCGGGTCACGCGGCATCGTCGGCCGAGCCGTTCCTTGCCACGGCCTCATTCGCCCTCCACCTCGCGGCCGTCGGCGTTTGGACGTACGCGATCGCCGGTTCACTCCTCGCCGCTCCCGACTTACGTCGTGCGCTCGGGACGTTTACGCCCTATGCCATCGTGGCCGGAGCGATCGTGGCCGGGACCGGGATCTTCAATGCCTTCGTCGAACTCGCGGATCCAGCGGACCTGGTCGAAACTGGGTACGGGCTTGTGCTGGTCGCGAAGTCAGTCGCGTTTCTCGCCATGGCGGGGTTTGGCCTGACGCATTTCCTGTGGCGGAGGCGGGCTCGGATCCCTGACGCGGCGGTCCGCCTTCCGCTTCGGGCGGAGGCGATCGCGGCGACGACGGCGTTGGTCCTCGCGACGCTGCTCGTGGGCTTTCCGAACCCACCGCGCGAGGCCGAGGCGATCGCGGCGAGCCTTACCACGAGCGATCCGGTGCTCGCGGAGCTCGGCAGCCGCGATGCTCTGTCGGTCGCCGACGCGTCGGGCCCGTTCATCGTCGGCCTGACCATTCTGCCGCCGAAGCCTGGACCCGCGCAGATCCGCGTCCAGGTGCTCGGCGTCGATGCCGGCGACGGGCTGCGAAACGCCCGCCTCCAAGGGACCTCCGGGTCAAGCAGCATCGACATCTCACTCGACGGAGCCTGCGGGCTCGGCTGCTTCACGGGCATCGCGACGTTCGCAGCGGCCGGCGAGTGGCGGTTCGAGGTCCACGTCGACTCGAACCGCGGACCGATCTCGATCAACGAGTCCGTGCCTCTGCCGACGCCCGACGGTTCGACCGCCGTCGCCCGGGCGATCGGCGCGGTGGAGTCGCTCAAGTCAGCGCTCATGACAGAGCACCTCAGCAGCAGTGTCGGTGGGCCAGCCTATGACTCGACCTACAAGTTCCAGGCACCCGACAAGGCCGAGATCACACTCAAGGACTCGACCACGATCTTTGTCGGGGAGCAGCGGTTCCAGCGAACGGGTTCGGGTGCGTGGGAGACCTCGCCCTTCCCGCCGCCCGGGTTCAGCTGGCCGACTGGTTACTACCGCGAGTTCTGGGGAGCAATCGCCGCGGCCCGACTGCTCGGGACCGAGACCGTCGACGGCGTGCCGACGCAGGTCATCGCATTCGTCCGTCCGGATGTCCCTGCCTGGTTCCGGATCTGGGTCGGGGAGTCCGATGGCCTCGTGCGCCGCGAGGACATGCGCGCGGATGGGCACCTCATGGACCACTCGTATCCCGAGCTGAATGGCCCGATCACGGTGACGCCGCCGAAGTAACGCAGAGTCCATCGGCCCCAAGGCTGGTCGCGAGATCACGGCCCACGCCAGGTTCGCCCGCCGTCGTTCGAGCGGTAGTAGTCGGTCGTCCGGGTGACGACCGCCATCGTCTGCCCGT
>JANMPL010000244.1:0-6148 GCA_031369845.1 Chloroflexota bacterium | reverse complement strand
TTCCGGAGGTAACGATCGAGACGCCGAACGTGACCGTCCGGCGATCGTGGGATCAGGCCGTCCGGGACATGGAGGCCCTCCGGCTCGAGGACCCGACGTTCGAGCGCGGCGTCTACATCCCGGCGGCCGGGGTCCCGTGGTTCGTGACGCTCTTCGGTCGCGATACGCTCATCGTCTCGATGCAAGCGATCTCCGGGTATCCGGAGTTCGCCTCGGGTGCGCTGCGCCGTCTCGGGTCGATGCAGGCGACCGGCGACGACCCCGAGCGGGACATGGAGCCCGGCAAGATCCCGCACGAGATCCGCCACGGCGAGCTGGCGCAGCTCGGGATCCTTCCGTACACGCCCTACTACGGCACCCACGACGCGACGAGCCTCTACCTGATCGTCCTGTCGTACCTCTTCCAGTGGCTCGGCGATCCCGCCGTCCTGCGGCGCTACCTGCCGAACGCGGAGGCTGCCCTCCGCTGGATCGACCGGCACGGCGACCGCGACCGGGATGGCTTCCAGGAGTACAAGACCCGCTCGTCCCACGGCTACTACAACCAGGGCTGGAAGGACGCCGGCGACGCGATCCCGGAAGAGGACGGAACGCTCGCGCCGCTACCGATCGCGCTGTGCGAGCTCCAGGGATACGTCTACGACGCGAAGCTCCGGATGGCTGGGATCTACGACATCCTCGATCGGCCGGTGGACGCCCGGCGGCTCCGCCGGCAGGCTCGGGAGCTGTACGAACGGGTGAATGAGAAGTTCTGGTGGGAGGAGGAGGGGACGTACTACCTCGGCCTGAACGGCAAGAAGGAGCCGATCCGTTCCGTGGCGTCGAACGCCGGCCACATGCTCCAGTCGGGGATCGTCCCGAAAGAGCGGGCCGGCCGGGTGGTTGCGCGGCTACTTGCCGACGACATGTGGTCGGGCTGGGGGATCCGGACCCTCTCGTCCGACCACGTCGCGTACAACCCGTTCAGCTATCACACCGGAACCGTTTGGCCGCACGACAATGCGATGATCGCGGGCGGCTTCCGTCGCTTCGGTTTCGACGCGGAGGCCGCCCAGGTCGCCAAGGGCATGTTCGACATCGCCGAGCGGCTCGTTGCCTATCGGCTGCCGGAGCTGTTCGCCGGGCTACCCCGCCACGAGGCCAGCTTCCCCGTCCAGTACCTGGGGGCGAACGTCCCGCAGGCCTGGGCGGCTGGGTCGATCTTCAGGTTCATCGCGATCCTTTCCGGGATCCACACGATGTCGGATCGCGACGGCTCCCGCATCTACGTGAATCCGGCGCTGCCAGCGTGGCTGCCGGCCCTCACGATCCGGAATCTTCGGGCCGGCCGGGGCTCGCTCGACCTGACCCTCAGCGATGGGACCGTTGACGTCCTGTCGAACACAACCGGGTTCGAAGTGATTCACGGGCCCGCGCCGCGCCCGGATCCAGGATCGCGAGCCCGACGCTAGGGCCGCGGACGAATTTGCGATGCGCCTGCAAGTCGAACCGGTGCATGCCATTCGCGGCGCTGTTGCCTCCCCGCGCACGCTTCGCCGGGTGGAACCCCTGCGGCCGCGCAGGAAGGGGCCCGCGCTCTTCCTGAACCCGGCGGACGACCTCGCCTTCGCCCGCGAGGTCGAGCGATCGATGGATGAGGGCGTCGCCGAGGCCGCCGAGCTCGAACGGCGGCTTCGGAGCGTATATCCCCGGGCTGTCGTCAGGCCTCGCGATCTCTCCAGCGAGCCCAACGTCGTATGGTACGTGTACCGGGATGGCCATTGGGTCGCTTCCAATTGATCGTTGGCGATCGAGGATCCATGGAGGTGAGGCATGTCCGAGACCGAGGATGATCTCCGAACGACGTCCGATGCCGTCCTCGCCGGCACCGACAGGCTGAGGGACCTCGAGGAGTCGAAGCGAGGGCTCGAGCCCGAGGACCCAGAGCGGGTGCGGGTCTCCGCCGAGATCGCCGCCATCGGGCGCCACCTCGAGAAGGCGACGGCCGCCGAGCTGGAGCTCGCCAGCGAGGCCAAGGCGGATGCGGAGGACTCGCCGGGCTCGCCCGAAGGTCCAATCGAGGGCTGACTCGCCGGCGCGAAGGTTCGCGCGGTTCTCAGGCTCGTCTCATCCCGGGGCGTTCTCATCGACTCCGACATCCCCAGTTCGGAGCCCGTCAATGAACCTTCCTGCCGGCCCGTCGCGGCCCATCGTCCGCGAGCTCGCCACGTTCGCCGCGATCGGCGTTGCGAGCACGATCGCCTACCTCGCGCTCTACAGCCTGTTCCGTGCCGCGGCGTCGCCGCCGATCTCCAATGCGCTTGCCCTCGTCGTGACGGCCGTCGGCAACACGGCCGCCAACCGGCGCTGGACATTCGACGTCCGTGGCTCCGCGCGGCTCGCGAGCGATCACGCAGCGGGTATGGCCGCGTTCCTCATCGCGCTCGCGATCAGCTCCGCCGGCTTCGTCGCGCTGCAAGTCGTCGCCCCAGCGGCGGGTCGGCCTGTTGAGCTGGCCGTGCTGCTCTCGGCCAACGTCCTCGCGACGGTGGCGCGCTTCATGCTCCTCCGATCCTGGTTCGCGTCGCGCCGGCTGGAGCCCGTCGCTCAGCGCACGGATCGAGCCGTGCGATGACCACGATCGAGGGTCCGCTCGGGGAGGAGGTCCCCTCCGGCAGGCCCTGGCGGCTCACCGCTCGTGCCTCGCTCGCGTCGCTGAGCGACGTCACACAGGCTCGCATCGCGTTCGCCGCCGTCGTCATCCTCGCCGGCGTGCTCTACACGTGGAACCTGACCGTCAGCGGTTATGCGAACACCTACTACTCCGCGGCGGCCCAGGCGGCATCCCAGAGCTGGTCGGCGCTCTTCTTCGGCTCGCTCGATGCGGCGAACTTCATCACGATCGACAAGCCGCCGATGGCGACGTGGCTGATGGGCCTCTCGGTCCGGGTCTTCGGGCTGAGCTCGTGGTCGATCCTGCTGCCCGAGGCGATCGCCGGTGTGGCGACCGTCGCGGTTCTGTTCGCGACCGTCCGGCGCTCGTTCGGGACGGCCGCGGCGACGATCGCCGGCGTCGTCATGGCGCTTACCCCCGCAGCGGTCCTGATTTTCCGCTACAACAACCCGGACGCGCTGCTGATGCTACTGCTCGTTTCCGCGGCGTGGGCACTGAGTCGCGGCCTCGACGCCGGTCGGGTTCGCTGGGCGGTCGTTGCGGGCGTCCTCGTCGGCCTCGCGTTCCTCACCAAGTACCTCCAGGCGTACCTCGTCCTTCCGGCCTTCGCGGCGGTCTGGGTCGTGGCGGCTCCGATCTCACTCCGACGACGCCTCGCCGGGCTCGTCGCCGCCGGACTGGCGGTCATCGTCAGCAGCGGCTGGTGGGTCGCGATCGTCGAACTCATCCCTGCCGCCGATCGGCCTTTCATCGGCGGCAGCACGACCAACTCCGCGCTCGAACTGCTGCTCGGCTACGACGGCCTCGGCCGTCTATTCGGGATGTCCGGGCCGGGCGGCGGTCGAGGGCCAGGTGGGGGAGGCGGCGGGTTCGGCGGCGAAGCAGGCGTGCTGCGCCTCTTCAATGACCAGTTCGGCGGCCAGATCGGCTGGTTCATCCCATTGGCGATCCTCAGCCTTGCTGCAGGCCTCTGGATTCACCGACGGGCGGCACGCACCGATCGGCGACGGGCGGCCTACCTTCTCTGGGGCCTCTGGCTCGGCGTCCACGTCCTCGTCTTCAGCTTCATGTCGGGCATCATCCATTCCTATTACGCGGTGGCCCTCGCCCCGGCGATCGCGGCCCTCGTGGGCGCCGGAATCGTCGACTTGTGGCGGCTTCGCTCGCGGCGAATCGCCGCCGGGGTCGTCCTCGCACTCGGGCTTGGGATGAGCGGCTGGCTGTCATGGCAGTTGCTGGAGCGGACGCCCGGATTCGCCCCGAGCCTCGGCCTGGTGGCGATGGCTGTCGCGGTCGCGGCCGCCGTCGTGGTCGCGCTCCCAGCACAGGCAGTCCGAGCGAAACTGCCGGCGGTCGCGCTCGGCCTCGGGCTCGTGGCGTTGCTCGCCGCCCCGATGGCATACGCGGCCGACACGGTGGGGACGGCGTACACCGGCGGCGATCCTGCCGCCGGTCCGGCGGTTGCTGGAACAGGCCTTGGCGGCGGCAATGGACCCGTACCAGGCGGCGGCAACGGGGCCGCGCCCGGTGGCGGCAACGGGTTCGTCGGCCGGAACGGCCTCGGACCGGGACTCGCGCCCGGCATCGGTGGCAGCACCGGCAATGCCCGGCCGGGTGATGGAGGCGCTGGGCCTGGTGACAACGTGAACCAGGCCCTGGTCGACTATCTCCTCGCCAACCAGGGCAGCGCGACGTGGCTCGTCGCCGCGGACTCCGCCAACCAGGCCAGTGCGATCCAGCTCGCCTCCGGCAAGCCGGTCATGGCGATGGGCGGCTTCTCCGGCTCGGACCCCGCTCCGACCCTGGAGCAGCTCCAGGCCTACATCCGGAGCGGCCAGCTCCGGTACGTCGTCGGCGGCAGCGGCGGCCCGGGTGGCGGTGGTAGAGGCGGCGCTGTGACGTCCGCGCGAGCCGCCTGGCTCGCCGAGGCCTGCTCCGTGGTCGAGATCGGCGGAACGACGCTGTACGACTGCGCCGGTGCCGCGTGAGCCTCTCGGCCCACCGCATCAACTCAGCCGCGTCTCAGAGATTTCTCACGCTGCGACGCGACGATCAGTTCTACTGACAACGAGCACTCACCCCGAAGTCAGGAACATATCGTGCGAATTTCCCCTCGAGGGTTCCTCCTCCCCCTCGTCCTCGGGCTCACCGTCGCCGCTTGCAGCGGCGGCGGTGGGTCTACCTCAAGCCCGGCCGCGACCGGGTCCGCCCAGACGGCGCCGGCAGCGTCGGCATCCACGGCCGCGACGGCGGATCCGACGACCGGCTCGACCGACACGGCCCGGGTGAACGCGAACACGGCGTCGGTCGAGGAGCTCCAGGTGGCGTTCGAAGCCGCGGGAATCTCGAAAGCCGACCGCTGGGCGCGCGAGGTCGCGGAATACCGCCCGTACCCCGCCGATCCGACGTGGGCCCAGCTTCGCCAGGAGCTGAGCAAGTACAACATCGCACCGGACGTGCTCGAGAAGATCATCGGCCTCCTCGAGGTCTGATCGGATGGAGGCGACGACGCAGCCGGAGCCGGTCACGTCGGCCGTCCCAACGGACGCCGAGGGACCCCTCCTGCGCCGCTGGCTCATCTCCATCTCGGGACTTGCGGCGGTCGGGACCGGCCTGGAGCTCATCCTCCTCCGGCACTGGGACAACGGCCTCGAAGTGATCCCGTTCGTCTCGCTGGCTGTCCTCGTCGTGGCGATCGCGATCCTTGCCGGCGCCCGCCGACCGCGCGCGGTCCGCGTCGCCCGGTTCGTCGCGTCGGCGGTCGCGGCCAGCGGCGCGATCGGCGTCGTCATCCACGTTCGGTCGAACTACGAGGCCGCGCCGCTCGACTTCCGCTACACGGACAGCTGGCCGACCACGGCGGAGCCGATCCGGTGGCTCCTCGCGGCGACCGACACCGTCGGCCCGTCGCCAACCCTGGCGCCGGCGGCCCTGACGTTCGCCGCGCTCGCGCTCCTCGCTGCGACGCTTCGGCATCCCGCCCTTGCCGGAGCACGAGGCCGTAACGAGTCGAACATTCTGAGAGCCCGCCGTCGGTTCTCATGACACCCTAAGAATCGCGCTCGATCGTGGGACGGGATACCCGATCCGCCGCCCACCACCGACGAATGGAGAAGCTACATGACCGAACCCGAGATCCGCTTCACCGAGCGCCTGCCACGACGGAACTTCGTGAGGGCCGCGTTCCTCGTCGGCGCCTGCCTGGCGGTCGTCGTCGGAGCCGCCGTGACGATGGGAGCGTCCCCCTCGTTATCGCCCGCGACGCCCGGCGCCACGACCCAGCCGCAAGCGAGCGGGGATCCGGGCACGCCCGATGCCGGGCGGTGGAAAGGGTTCGGTCCCGGCGACTCCGACGGGCACGGGCGCTTCGCGGCGATCACCATCACCTCGATCAGCGGCTCGAACCTGACCCTCAAGACCGAGGACGGCTGGACCCGAACGATCGCCATCACCTCGGCGACGACCATCACCAAGGATGGCGCGACGATCGGCGCG
>JANMPL010000241.1:0-4264 GCA_031369845.1 Chloroflexota bacterium | reverse complement strand
CCCCGAGCTTCATGATCGAGCCCGAGCCGAACTGCTTCTCGATCGCCAGGATCGCGGCCTCCACGGCCTTGCCGCGCTCCGCCTGGGCCCGGTCTGTCGTCCGGTCCGTGGTCCGCTCGCCGTTCTTCTCGCCGTTGCGCTCGTCGACGCTCCGCTGCCCGGTCATTGCCATCGTGTTGTCACGCTCCTGTCGCTCCATCCATCAGCCGACAGGCCGTGCCACGGGCCTCTTGCCGGGCCGGTCAGCCCTCGTCGGTTTCTTCCTCGACCACCGGCTTCGGCTTGCGCGGCTTCCGGATCAGCTCCGCCTGCTGGGGCGGAGGCTCCGAGAGCGACGAAAGCTTGGGCAGGCCCTGCTTGTCTTTCGGCTTCTTCTTCGATTCGCGGTGGGGACGATCTCGCGAGCCCATCCATGCTCCTCCGCGGTGAAACGCAGACTACCGATCGGTCCTTCACGCGGACTTCTCAGCCACTGCATCGCCGCTTATCCGGCCCGCGCGCACTCGAAGTTCCGACATGACGGCTGGGAAAGAACCGGTCCGGATCGCGGTCCGGATCCTGTCCATGAAGTCTAGGGTGAAGGTGAGGTTGTGACAAGTCGCGAGGCGGTACGCGAGCAGCTCCTTGGCCCGGAAGAGATGGGCGATGTAGGCCCGCGAGAAACCGCGGCACAGAATGCACGAACAGTCCGCCTGGACGGGCTCCGGATCGTCGAGGAAGCGCTGATTCCTGAGGTTGATCCGGCCTCCGGGGATCCATAGCTGGCCGTTCCGCGCGACGCGCGCCGGAAGGACCGAGTCGAACAGGTCCACTCCCCGGTGAACCGCCTCGAGGAGATCCGCCGGCGACCCGAGGCCCATGAGGTAGCGGGGCCGCGGATCGTCCTCGAGGAGCGGCACGGCGATGTCGAGCGTCGCGTTGCGCTGCTCCGGGGTCTCGTCGCCGGCCAGTCCACCGAGGCAGATTCCGTCGAACGACAGGCTCGCGACGAAGCGCGTGCTCTCGGCCCGGAGGTCCGGCTCGAGGCCGCCCTGGACGATCCCGAACAGTGCCTGGTCGGTCCGCGAATGGGCGGCAAGCGAGCGTTCAGCCCAGCGGTGGGTCCGCTCCGTCGCGCCGGCGACGACCGATCGCGGCGACGACGGCGTGACCGGCTGATCGAACGCCACCGCGATATCCGACCCGAGCGCCTCCTGGACGGCGATCGCAACTTCCGGCGTGAAGCGATGGAGCGACCCGTCGAGGTGGCTTCGGAACGTGACCCCCTCGTCGTCCACGACCCGCAGGTCGCCGAGCGAGACGACCTGGAAGCCCCCGGAGTCCGTGAGGATCGGCTTGTCCCAGCCCATGAACCGGTGAAGCCCCCCGAGCCGGGCGATCCGCTCGTGACCGGGCCGGAGGTAGAGGTGGTAGGTATTCGACAGGATGATCGACGCGCCGGTCGCCGCGATGTCGGCGGGATCGAGCGCCTTGACCGTCGCGTTTGTCCCCACGGGCATGAACTGCGGCGTCTCGACGACCCCGTGGGTCAGCTCGAGCCGGCCGAGTCGGGCGCGCGTCGATCCGTCGGTGGGCGGCGGGACGAGGACCTCGTAGCGTGCGGCGCCGGTCACTCCGCGTCGGCCGCCGGCTCAGTCCGGTCGTCCCAGAACCCCGGCATCTCCGGCTCGCCCCGTCGCGGCGGCGGAATCTCGAAGCCGAGCTTGGCGAGATGGGCCCGCGCCGATTCCGTCGCGATCCGGCCCTGCGGCGTCCGATCGAGGAAGCCCAGCCGCAGCATGAACGGTTCGTAGACGTCCTCGATCGTCTCGACCTCCTCCGACAGGACCGCGGCAAGCGCCTGGACACCGACCGGCCCCGAGGCGAACTTCTGGATGATCGCCGCCAGCAGCTTGCGGTCCGTCGAGTCGAGGCCCTCGTCGTCGATCTCCATCTGGCGCATCGCAGCGGTCGCGGTCGCCTCGTCGACGCGGCCGTCGCCGTGGACCTGGGCGTGGTCGCGGGTGCGCTTCAGCAGCCGGTTGACGATCCGCGGTGTGCCTCGGCCGCGGGCAGCGATCGCCCGCGAGGCGGCCGGCTCGATCTCGACGTCGAGAATCCGCGCGGATCGTTCGACGATCGCCGTCAGATCGTCCTCTTCGTAGAAGTCGAGGCGGTAGGTCGCCCCGAAACGGTCGCGGAGCGGCGAGCTGATCCTCCCCGCCCGCGTCGTCGCCCCGACGACAGTGAACGGCTTCAGGCTGAGGCGCAGGGACCGGGCGGATGGGCCCTTGCCGATCATCACGTCGAGCGCGTAGTCCTCCATCGCGGGGTAGAGAATCTCCTCGACGGCGCGGTTGAGCCGGTGGATCTCATCGATGAAGAGGACGTCGCGCTCGTCGAGGGCGGTGAGGATCGCCGCCAGGTCGCCGGCCCGCTCGATCGCCGGCCCGGACGTGTAGCGGACATTGACGCCGAGCTCGCGGGCGATGATCGTCGCGAGGGTCGTCTTGCCGAGGCCGGGCGGGCCGTAGAGGAGGACGTGATCGGCCGCCTCTCCCCTCCCCTTCGCGGCCGACAGGAGGACGGAGAGATTCGCTTTGACCTCTCGCTGGCCGATGTATTCGTCGAGTGTTCTGGGGCGAAGGGCGCCTTCGACGATCCGGTCGCCCTCGTCCACGAGGTCCGGCGCGAGGATCCGGGAGAGGTCGTCCGTCATCGGTCGCGAGTGTAGCATGCAGCGACCCATATAGCACGTCTGTTCGACGAGCGGAATTCCCACCCTCGGGCTAGGAATTCCTGTCAGAATGTCCGCCCATGCGACTCTCCCGCCGCTCCGAGTACGGACTCCGCGCCTTGACCGACCTCGTTCGGAGCGGGCCTGGCACAACCGTGCCGCTCGGGACACTCGCCCGTCGCAACAACCTGCCGCCGAAGTTCCTCGAGCAGATCATGGCCACGCTCAAGCGCGGTGGCATCGTCGGGACGACGCTCGGGGCACGCGGCGGCTATGCGATCGCAGGGGATCCGTCGACGATCTCGATCGGGCGCGTCATCCGGCTCCTCGATGGAGCCCTCGCGCCGCTTGGGTGCGTCAGCCTCCGCTTCTACGAGCCATGCTCGTGTCCAGACGAGGCCACCTGTGCGCTCCGCGACGTGATGCTCGACGTCCGCGACGCGACCCTCGCGATCCTGGACGATCAGACACTCACAGATCTGGCCGCCCGCGAGGGCCGAGCCGAGATGGATCCGCGCGGGATTCACGCCGAGGCAATCGCCGGCCGGCGACCATGACGAAGCGGGCGGTCAGGTGATCACCAGGGCCGCGCGTGACGGCTTCGCGAGGTTCGTCGGGTTCGGCCGCGGCATCTGGCTCTTCCCGCTCGACACGATGTTCCGGACCGTCGGCCTCCGCTACGGCTGGCTCAAAGCGCTGTTCATCGCGACGCCCGCGCCGCTCATGCGCGGCATCGGTCGGTTGCGGGCGGAACGGGCGGCGTGGCGCGCGACGCGACGCGTGCCTGCGTACGGCGCATATCTGCTCGAGTCGGGCGTGGATGTCGACGGGCTTTTCCCGCTCGGGATCCTCGGCCACCTGCCCGAGACGGACAAGAAGAGCTACGTCGATCGCTACGGGCTCTTGGAGCGGTGCATCGGCGGCGCGGTCCCCTACCCCGGCACGACGATCGACGAGTCGAGCGGCTCGACCGGCACGCCCTACAATTGGATCCGCGGCCGCAAGGAGCGCGACGTCGCCCATCGCAACATCGGCTTCTTCGCCCGATACGCGTTCGGGACGGCGCCCCTGGTCACGATCAACGCGTTCTCGATGGGGGCCTGGGCGGCGGGGTTCAACATGAGCCTCGGGATGATGCGGCACGGCATCGTCAAATCGATCGGGCCCGACGTGGACAAGATTCTCTCGACGCTGGGGTATCTGGGGCCGACCTACCGCTTCCTGATCTCCGGCTACCCACCGTTCATGAAGCACCTGCTCGACGAGGGCGAGCGTCGCGGCTTCCCGTGGGCCGACTATCAGCTTCACGCGCTCGTCGGCGGCGAAGGCATGACCGAGGAGCTCCGCGACGTGCTCCTCATGCGCTTCGAGTCTGTCTACTCGGGCTACGGCGCGACCGACATTGAAATCGGGATGGCCGGCGAATCGCCGGTCTCGATCGCCGTCCGCCGCCTTGCCCGCGCCCGGCCCGACATCGGGCTCGCGCTGTTCGGGACGGACTCGCGGCTGCCGATGGTGTTCCAGTACAACCCGCTCATCCACTACATG
>JANMPL010000217.1:0-6069 GCA_031369845.1 Chloroflexota bacterium | reverse complement strand
GCGCCTCGGCATCGCCGAGGGGCGGCAGGAGTCCCGGAATCGTCCGCGCGAGCAGGGTTTTGCCGGATCCCGGGGGTCCCACGAGCAACAGCCCGTGACCGCCCGCGAGGGCAATCTCGAGGCCGCGGCGTGCCTCGAGCTGGCCGCGCACCTCGGCGAGGTCGGCGACTTCCAGCGGAAGGCCAGACGGCGCCGGCGCCAGGGGTGTCGGTACCCGACTGGGCCGCGGTTTCGCACCACCGGCCATCGCCTCCGCCTCCACCTCCACGCCGAGGTCGACGCGCGGCGGTAGCGTCACGATCCGCCGTCCCGGCCGCCGTCGGACCGCTTCCACTGCATCGCGCAGCGTCGCGACGCCGATCGCCTCGATGCCGCCAGCGAGAGCGGCTTCCTCCTGGATTACGTCAGGGACGACGACCCGACGCAACCCGCGCCGCGCGAGCGCCGCTGCCATGGGCAGGATCCCGGGTACCGCCCGCACCTCGCCGCCGAGCGACAGCTCGCCGATCAGCGCGATCCGGCCGGGCGCCGCTCGAACCTGCTCCGACCCGAGCAGGATCCCCATCGCGATCGCGAGGTCGAGCGAAGCTCCCGCCTTCCGTTGCTCGGCCGGGGCGAGATTGACCGTGATCCGGCGAGGCGGATGGACGAAGCCTGTGTTCCTGATCGCGCCCCGGACCCGCTCACGCGCCTCCTGGAGGGCGGCATCCGCGAGTCCGACGATCGTGAAGCCCGGCAACCCTCCCGCGACGTCGACCTCGACGCGGATCACGCGGCCGTCGAGGCCGACGACAGTTGCGGACAGAAGTGTCGCGAGCACACAGCGACCGTAGCGGGGAGGTCTCTCCGGGGGCTCTACCGCCGATTAGCTGCGGCTCACCTGGCGGGTGAAAGCCGCCCGACCGCTGCCGCCTGGGCCGCCGCCGGCAGCTTGTCGATGATCCGAGCGAAGTCGAGCAGCGAGCGCCCGAGGAGCGAATCGGCCTTCGTGAACATGAAGGGGGCGCCGGAGTTGAGGGCGCTGATCGCGCCGCGGTACTCGTTGACGATCTGATGATCGATCGTCCGCTTGAGCGCGCCCTCGGCGTTCTTCACGTTGATGCCGGTAAAGGCATTGGAGCGGTTGAGGACGAGCTGGACCTTGCCGGACTCGTAGCCGAGATGGCCGATGGTTTCCAGGACGAGCCGGACGTTCTTGAGGCACGACAGGTCGGCGGTCATGACGACGAACATGGTGTCGGCCACCTCGAGGATCCCGAGGTTGACATCGTCGAGCCGCTTGTCGATGTCAATGAGGATGTAGTCGTAGAGCCCGCGCAGCTGGTCGATGATCGCCGGCAGGTGCTCCGGCGTGACGAGCTCGGCAGTTTCCGGAGACGGCGGCGCCAGGAGCAGGTCGACACCCGAATCGTGCTTGACGAGGACCTGCCGGATGAGGTCCTGGTCGATCGATGGGGCGGTGACGATGTCGACGATCGACTTCTTGTCGAGCCCGAGATCGAGGAACACTCGATGGTCTCCGAACTGGAGGTTGCCATCGATGAGGCAGACCTTCCGGCCGAGCTCGCGATGGAGGGCGATCGCCGCGTTTATCGCGATCGTCGTCGTTCCGACCCCGCCCTTCGCTCCGTACAGGACCATGACCCGTCCGAGTGGCGGCCGACCGACGAGCGCATCGCGCGGGGCGAACCGGGCGAGGAGGCTCTTGATCCTGGCCATGAGCTCGGCCGGGTGGAAGGGCTTGATGAGGTAGTCGTCGGCGCCGGCTCGGAGGCCGCGAACCTTCTGCTCGACCTCCCTCTCGGCGGTCAGCATGATGATCGGGACGTGGGCGGTCGTGCCCTCCTCTGTCCGGATCTTCGTAGCGACCTGGTAGCCGTCGAGCTTGGGGAGCATGACGTCGAGGAGGATCAGGTCGGGAGCCTCTGCGCCCCACAGGCGGAATCCCTCGGCCCCGTCCGACGCGATGACTACGTCGTAGCCCTCCTGCTTCAGGGTGTACTGAAGCAGTCGCTGGACATTTGGGTCGTCGTCGACGACAAGGATCTTTGCCGCCATCAATCTCCTTCCTGGCTCCCCCGTTCAGGAGCATTGTGGGATACCGGCGGCTCGATTATAGGCACGCGACCCCGGGCGTCGACGAACGCCTTTCGCAGGAACGCCTCCACCCGCGCCTCGTACATCGCCGGGTCGGTTACGTGGCCAGCGCTGTGACCCGCGCCGGAAATGACCATGTGCTCGACGTTAGGGCCCGCCGCCGCTGCAAGGCGCTGACCGGCGGCCAGCGGCACCGTCGTATCGCCCGCGCCGTGGATGAGTAGCAGCGGCACCGGCTCCGTCAGCCCGATGATCCGGATCGGCTCCGTCGCCCGCAGGTCGCCACCGACACGGCGGGCCGCGGCCTCGAACATCTGGGCGGCTATGAAGCCTCGAAACGGCATGCGCATTCGATTGGCCACGGCCGTCGTGAGCTGCGGCGCGACGGAGTCCCCCACCGCTGCCACGATCCGCGGCCGCGGCGCCGAGCGGTCCTCGGCGAGTGCGTCAGGATCCAGATCCGCGGACGGCAGCGACCCGTCGCCGAGGACGACGATCGAAGCAAGCGCGGTGATGCCGCCCATTGACGTCCCGAACAATGCGACGCTCGTGATCCCCCGCTCGCCGAGCCAGGCGAACGCGCCCGCGACGTCCTCCACCTCGTGAAGCCCGAACGTCGTCGGCGCGTCGTCAGACTCGCCGTGGCCGCGAAAGTCGAGGCCGAGCACGCCGGCCGTCCGGCGGAGGAATGGTCCGTATTCGACGAGATCTGGCGCGATCGAGCCCGACCAGCCGTGGAGCAGCAGGATCGCTTCGTGCGGGTTGGGCCGCCAGGGATCGGCGCCGGCCGCGTCGCCGGCGTCGCCGCCGTCGGCCACCCCGGCCTCGCTGCCCAACTCCAAGCTGGCGCCACGATCGACCGGCAGCCATCGGCCTGTCAGCCGAAGGCCATCGCGCGATCGGAGCCGGACGACCTCACCGCCGAGCGCGTCGAGCTCCGGCCCGAGCGCAGCCTCGGCCTCGGTCGTCCGCGGCGCATTGAGGAGCCGGCCGGCCCCGCGCCCGATAACGAGCCGGGCAACCGCCGCCGGGAGTGCGGCGAGACCACCGAGTACCGCCAAACGGCGGATCAACGCCCCGCTGCTGGGCGGCCGCTATCGTCGGGGGCCATGCCCCGTTCGATGTAGCCCGCGATCGGCTCGAGCAGCCGGGTGAACTCGGTCGGGATGACGAACTTCGTCGCCGGGCTCGCTCCGAGGGCCTTGAGCGCCTCGAGGTACTGGAGTGCCATCGTCTTGGCGTCGATCCCGGAGGCCGCTCCGTAGATCCTGGTCAGCGCCTCGCTGAAACCCTCGGCCCGCAGGATCGCCGCCTGCCGATCGCCCTCGGCCTTGAGGATCTCGGCCTGCTTCTGGCCCTCGGCGACATTGATCGCGGCCTGGCGCGACCCCTCCGACTCGGTGATGACCGCGCGTCGCGTTCGCTCGGCGGACAGCTGCCGGTTCATCGCATCCTGGACGGCGACGGGCGGCGTGATCTCGCGGATCTCGACGGTCGTGACCTTGCCGCCCCAGCGCTCGGTGACCTCATCGAGCTTCACCCGCAGAACCTCGTTGATCTGCTCGCGCTTGGACAGCACCTCGTCGAGGAGGATGTCGCCGATGACGGCGCGGAGTGTGGTCGTCGCCACGCCCTGGAGGGCGCCAGGGAAGTTGACGACGTTGACGACGCTCTTCAGCGGGTCGCTGATCCGCCAGTAGATGAGGAAGTCCACATTGATCGGGGCGTTGTCCCGCGTGATCGTCGTCTGGCTTGGAACCTCGATGAACTGCTCCCGGACGTCGACTTTGACCGGCCGATCGATGATCGGGACGAGGAAGCGTAGGCCGGGGTCTCGGACCATCGATTCGTTCGTCCGGCCCAGGCGGAAGACGACCATCTTCTCGTACTGTTGAACGACCCTGATCGACAGGTAGACGATCACCAGGACGACGACGATGAGAAACGCGGCGATCGCTGCGCCGACCGGGAGATCCATGGTTCCTCCGCTTTGTGCTCAGGCCTGCGACGGCTGTTGGTATGGTTCGACGAGCACGGTGAGTCCGTCGACGGCGACCACCTTGACCGGCGTCCCTCGCTCGATCGGTTGGTCGCCGACGGACCTCGCCGTCCACTCCTCGCCGGCGATGTGAACCGAGCCTAGCGGCTCGAGCGGTCGCCTGACGATGCCGTGGGTCCCGGAGCGGATGGCCTCGCCGATGAGACCGGTGCTCCCCTTCATGCGGCGGGTCCGAATTGCCGTCACGGTGATCAGCGCCATGAGCACGGCGAAGGTCACCGTCATGACGATCACCAACGGGGTGGCCACGCTCACGATCGGCCCGAACGGGTCACCGGGCTGGGTGTAGAGGGCAGACGCGCCCAGGGCGAAGCAGATGATGCCGCCGACCGCCAGCAGGCCGTGACTCGTGACGGTGAGCTCGAGAGCGAAGAGGAGCATCGCGAGGGCGATGAGCAGCAGGCCGCCGACGTTGAGCGGCAGGCTGTCGGAGCCGATGAACGCGAGGATGATCGCGATACCGCCGAGGATGCCCGTGACGAAGTTGGGGCTCATCAGCTCGTAGATCAGGCCGAGCGAGCCGATGCTGAACAGCAGGGCCGCGATGTTCGGGTCCGACAACAGGTGGAGGAACGCCTGGAACGGGTTCATCCCGAGGTCCTCGGTCGCTGCGTCGGCGAGGTTCAGCGTGACCGGCTGGCCATTGACCGTGACCTGGCGGCCGTCGGCGAAGGCAATCACGTCATCGAGGGAGGCGGCGATGCCGTCGACCGCGCCCTTCGCGACGGCCTCACTGGCAGCCGACGAGACGGCGTGCTCCACGGTCGAGATCGCCCAGTCCACGTTGCGGCCGCGTTCCTCGGCGATCGCCCGGATCTTCGCGATCGTGTCGTTGAAGACCTTGTCGCGCAGCGTCGTGGGGATATCAGAGCCGTCGCCCATGATCGGCGAGGCCGCCCCGATGTTGGTCCCCGGAGCCATCAGCGCGATGTTCGAAGCGAGCGTGATGAACGTGCCGGCGCTCGCCGCCCGACCGCCGGCCGGGGCGACCCAGACGATCGTCGGCACATCGGCCTCGAGCAGGGTGCCAACGATCTCGTACGTCGCCTGGAGCCCACCGCCCGGCGTGTTCAACTGGATCACTACCGCGCCGGCGCCATCGGCAGCGGCCCGGCTGACGCCCTCGGAGATGTAGCCCGCCATGACATTGTCGACGATCCCGTCGGCGGTCAGGAGCACGACATCGCCCGTGTCCGCCGCCCGGAGTGACCCCATCGACAGCCCGAAGAGCCCCAGCAGCAGGGGCAACCCGTAGATGGTCCTCGCGAGTCGGCGGCTCATCCGGTGTTCCGTGCGATTTATCGTACTGCCTGCGCTCCGAGGGCATCGAAAACGAGGCGGCTCCAGGTCTCCAGGTCCGGAGCGACCGCGGCGACCTCATCGGGCGTCGCAAATGCGCCGCTGAGCTTGTCGGTCTCGCGGATCGAGACGGGCCTGCCGGCTGCATCGGCGACGAACACGGCGCCGAGGTGGACCTGGCCGACCGGGGTCGTGTCGTCGTTCAGCAGTCCGATGAAGCAGAACTCCGGGATGTAGTCCGCCACCAGCTCCTCAGACCACTCCCTCCGCAGCCCGCCGTCGAGGTCCCGATCGCCGGGGTTCAGATGACCGCCAACGCCGATCGACCAACGGTCGTGGAGCCGTGCGTCACCGCCGGCCCGCGTCCGGCGCATGAGGAAGTAGCGATCGCCGTCGCGCAGCACGAGGTAGGGGATGATCTGCTTGAAACCCGCGTGGGCCTCCATCACCGGCCGCCGCTCGAATCGTCCGTGCCGCTCGATCGTCGCGAGGAATGCGTCGAGATCGGCCGATTGGAAGCCATACCAGCCGTCGTCGGTCAGGACGGCCTCACGCGGGACGACGAAGACGAGCTCGTCGTCGCTCACTCGGCCGCTTCCAGTCGCCGGCGCGCG
>JANMPL010000203.1:0-3160 GCA_031369845.1 Chloroflexota bacterium | reverse complement strand
CTGGGATCCGGTCCGCCAGCAGCTCACCCTGCATATGACCAGCCAGGCGCCCCACGCCATCCGTACGGTCCTCGCGCTCGTGGCCGCCGGGGCCGGGCTCCCGATCTCGGAGCAGAACATCCGGGTGAAGACCCACGACATCGGCGGCGGTTTCGGGGGCAAGGTTCCGGTCTACCCCGGCTATGTCCTCGCCGTCGCCGCATCGTTCCTGATCGGAAAGCCGGTCAAGTGGATCGAGGACCGCTCCGAGAATCTGCAGGCGGATTCATTTGCCCGCGATTACCACATCCACGCCGAGATGGCGGCCACCAAGGAAGGCAAGATCACCGGCCTCAAGGTCAAGACGATCGCGGACCACGGCTACACCGACGCCGCCGCGGACCCCTCGAAGTTCCCGGCAGGCCTCTTCAACGTCATCACGGGCTCGTACGACTTCCAGAACGCGTTCGTCGAAGTCGACGGGGTGTACACGAACAAGCCGCCCGGCGGCGTCGCCTATCGCTGCTCGTTCCGGGTGACCGAGGCGGTCCACGCGATCGAGCGGATGGTCGACATCCTCGCCCACGACATCGGCAAGGATCCCGCCCAGCTGCGGATGGAGAACTTCATCCAGCCGGAGCAATTCCCGTACAAGACGCCGACCGGCTGGGAGTACGACTCGGGTAACTACCCGGCCGCGCTCAAGCTTGCGATGGAGATGATCGACTACGAAGGGCTCCGCAAGGAGCAGCTGGAGAAGCGTGGCCGCGGTGAGCTCATGGGGATCGGCATCAGCTCGTTCACCGAGATCGTCGGGGCCGGGCCGTCCCACGACTTCGACATCATGGGCCTGAAGATGTTCGACTCGTGCGAGATCCGGGTCCATCCGACTGGCAAGGTCCTCGCCCGGATCGGCGTCCAGACGCAGGGCCAGGGCCACGAAACGACGTTCGCCCAGATCATCGCCGAGGAGCTCGGCTTCCCCGTGGCCGACATCAAGATCGAGTACGGCGACACGGACACGGCCCCGTACGGACTGGGCACGTATGCCTCGCGGTCCACTCCGGTCGCCGGCGCGGCGGCCGCGATGGCATCTCGCAAGATCAAGGACAAGGCCCGCAAGCTCGCCGCGCACCTGCTTGAGGCGAACGAAGACGACCTCGAGTGGACGAACGGCAAGTTCACGGTCAAGGGCTCACCTGATCGGTCGAAGACGATCCAGGAGATCTCGTTCGCGGCCTACACGAATCACCCCGCGGGGATGGAGGCCGGCCTCGAGGCGGTCTCGTACTACGACCCGCCGAACCTGACCTTCCCCTTCGGCAGCTACATCTGCGTCGTTGACATCGACAAGGGCACCGGGCAGGTCCACGTCCGGCGCTTCGTGGCCGTCGACGACTGCGGCAACATCATCAACCCGATGATCGTGGACGGTCAGATCCACGGCGGCCTGACGATGGGCCTCGCACCCGCTCTCTACGAGGAGATCACCTACGACGAGAACGGCCAAAATCAGGCCGGGACGTTCATGGACTACCTCCTGCCCACGGCAATGGAGACACCCGCCTGGGAGGTCGCCAAGACCGTGACGCCGTCGCCGCATCACCCGATCGGTGCGAAGGGAGTAGGGGAGTCGGCGACCGTCGGCGCTCCACCGGCGATCGCCAACGCCGTCGTCGACGCGCTGTGGCACCTCGGCGTCCGGAACATCGACATCCCGATCACGCCGCAGAAGGTCTGGAAGATCCTCCGCGAGAACGGGGTCACGGCCTGAGCTTGTGCAGCCCACCTCGCCTGTCGCCGGATCGCTGGGCGTTCGAAGCGGCGAACGGCGGCACGAGGATGACCGTCGTGGACCCGCTCGCCGGTCGTTTCGAACGGTGAACGTTCATGACGGCGAGCCAGGGCGTCGATTCCGCCGATCCAGTGGGTCTCGCTTGCCCGTAGGAACGCTGGGCGTTCAGGCGATGCCTGGGCGTCTCCGCCTCAGCCGCGCGGGAGGTCCGACCTTTACGGCTTACGTACCAAGCGACCGGCGAGAGATGGCTCGCAGCCTCGGAGCCGGCGACTGTTCGTCGTTTGGTTCGCCTCGTGGAACGGCGAGCCGGCGACAGGGGCATCGAGGCGACCTGCGCGAGGCCCGATCGTCGCTTGGTACGGCTTGCGTAACGGCGGCCGGAGGGTTCCAGTGCCGGTAGGGAACCTATTTGCCCGAGCCGCGGAGCTCGCGGCCGCCGGGCAATCGTTCGCGTTCGCCACGGTCGTCGCCGTGGCCCGTCCAACGTCGGCGCGGCCCGGGGCACATGGGATCGTCCACCCCGACGGCACGATCGAGGGTTGGGTCGGCGGCTCGTGCGCCCAGCCGGTCGTCGTCCGCGAGGCGCTCCACTCGCTCGCCGACGGTCAGCCGCGCCTGTTGCGCCTGTCCAGGGACGCGCCAGCCGAAGGCCGGCGCGGCGACGGGATCGTCGAGCTCGTCATGACCTGTCATTCGGGGGGAACGCTGGAGATCTACGTGGAACCGAACCTTCCCGCGCCGCTCCTGTGGGTGGCCGGCACAACACCGATCGCCAGCGCCCTCGTGGAGCTCGGGTCGGCTGCCGGCTTCCTCGTCACGCTCTTCGATCCGATCGCCGACGCTGGGGCATTCCCGAACGCCGCGGGTGTCCGGACCGACACGAACCTGGTCGCCGTCGACCCGGAGTCGAGTCCGTACATCGTCGTAGCCACGCAGGGCCAGTGGGACGAGGAGGCGCTCGCGGGCGCGCTTCGCCGCGACGCCCGCTACGTCGGGCTCGTCGCCTCCCCGACGCGCGCCGCGGCCGTCCGATCCTGGCTCCGCGAGGAGACGGGACTTGCGGAAGAGCGGCTGGCGGCCCTCCGAGCCCCGGCCGGGATGGACCTCGGAGCGGAGACGCCGGAGGAGGTCGCCCTCTCGATCCTCGCCGAGCTCGTCCAGGTCCGGCGCGGCCGGGCCGAGGTCGTCGCCTCGCCGGGTCCGGCGACGGTGGCGGGCGCCAGCGCCGGCCCGGCACTCGAGCTCGGCGCTCCCGACGACATCGTCCTCCACGATCCGGTCTGCGGCATGACCGTCGATCGCGACCACGCGAGGCACCTCGCGGAGCACGATGGGGTCGTGTATGCCTTCTGTAGCCTGGGTTGCCGGACCCGCTTCGCTAAG
>JANMPL010000162.1:0-4792 GCA_031369845.1 Chloroflexota bacterium | reverse complement strand
GGGGATCCGTCAGCGGCGAGGTGCTCGTGGCGAGCGACGCCGGGTACGACGCCGCTCGATCGGTCTGGAACGCGATGATCGACCGGCGCCCGGCCGTGATCGTGCGCTGCCGGACCACTTCGGACGTGATCGCGGCCGTGTCGTTCGCGCGCGAGAATGGCTACCCGGTTTCGGTCCGTGGCGGCGGCCACAACGTGGCGGGCCATGCCGTCGGCGACGGGGCCGTCATGGTGGACCTGTCGCTGATGAACAGGGTGCGGGTCGATCCCGAACGAGCCCGAGCCTTCGTCGAGGGCGGCGCCACCTGGGCAGTCGTCGATCGGGCCACGCAGGAATTCGGCCTGGCGACGCCGGGCGGCCTGATCTCCGACACCGGCGTCGGCGGGCTGACGCTCAGCGGCGGGATCGGCTGGCTTCGCAGCCGTCATGGCCTGGCCATCGACAACCTCGTCTCGGCGGACGTCGTCACGGCCGACGGGCGCCTCGTCCACGCGAGTGCGACGGAGAACGGCGACCTCCTGTGGGCGCTCCGGGGCGGCGGCGGCAACTTCGGCGTCGTGACGGGCTTCGAGTTCGACCTGCACCCCGTCGGTCCGACGGTGATGTTCGCAGCGCCGGTGTTTCCGATCGAGGCCGGCGCGGGCCCGATCCGCGCCTGGCGCGACTTCCTCGCCGACAAGCACGGGAGCGTGGGCTCGCTCGTGGAGTTCTCGACGATTCCTGCGGTTGCGGACTATCCGGAGGCCGCATGGGGTCGGCGCGTGTACACCGTCGCCGCGCTCTACGCGGGAGATGCCGACGAAGGCGAGGCCCTCCTACAACCCCTTCGAGAGCTGGGCGAGCCGCTGCTGGATTTCTCGGGGCAGATGCCGTACGGCGACGTCCAGCAGCTCTTCGACACCGTGATTCCGTTCGGACGGCACCGCTGCTATTGGAAGAGCCGCTATGTGAGCGGCCTCGGCGACGAGGTCATCGACCTGATGGTCGAAGGCAACGATCAGCCACCCTCACCGAGCACGCTGTCCTCGATCTGGAACTTCGGCGGGGCGACCGCAGAGGTTGATGCGGAGGCGACCGCCTTCGGCGATCGGTCGATGCCCTGGATGGTCTCCTTCGACTCGATCTGGGACACGGCCGACCAGGACGAAGCGAACATCGCCTGGACGCGGGCGTTCTGGGAGCGACTCCAGCCCTACTCGCACCGCGATCGGATCTACCTCAACTTCGCGGGTCTCGGCGAAGACAACGACGAGCTGACGCGCCGGGCCTTCGGCGCGAACTACGAGCGGCTGGCCGCCATCAAGCAGCGCTACGACCCGACGAACATGTTCCGCTTCAACCAGAACATCGCGCCGGCGACATAACCCGTCCGAGTGACATCAGGATTCGGCCGTGTGTGGGCGCCACCCTCGGGGTACCTTTCCCACATGACGACGAGACGCGTGGCGTGGCGGCGATCCGACGAGGTCGCGGTCGACGAGCACTGCACCCTGACGATCCGCGACAACGGGCTCTCGCTCGTGGGCACCGTCCTTGGCGCGGAGGGGGGCCTGCCCGTGCGAATCGAATACCGCGTCCTTGCCGATCGCGCGGGAATGACGACCGCCGTTCACGTCCGCGACCTGCGCGGCTTCGAGACGCGAACGATGACCGTGGAGCGCACCGCCAAGGGCAGTTGGACGGTGGAAGGCTCGGCCGCCCGGGAGCTCAAAGGTTGCACCGACGTCGATCTCGGCTGCAGCCCGTCCACGAACACCCTGCCGATCCGGCGCCTTCGTCTGGCGATCGGGACGTCGCAAACGATCCACGCCGCGTGGGTGAGGTTCCCGGAGCTCAAGGTGGTCAAGGCGGCCCAGACCTACACCCGACTCGACGAGTTCACGTACCGCTATTCGAGCGGGACGTTCGAGGCCGAACTGACCGTTGACGACGACGGCCTCGTAGCCGCATACGCGGAGTGGCGGCGAACGGGCTTTGCCATGGGTCCTGACGACACCGAGCCGCTCAACGCCAACCGCTAGCAAATCGAGGCGAGGCTACGGGACGTGCGGCCCGGAGGTAACGCGTCGCCAGGTCGAGCCCGGGTAAGAAACGGCGTACACCCACCAAATAGCATCGTGGCATTCACCGGTGCAATCGGCCGGTAGGACCGGTTCGAACATCAACCCGTTCCCAACGATCGAGTAGCTGAACGTCGACTTGCCGATCGTGAACGTGTGATCGTCGACGATCGCCCAGGGACCGTCGTCGACCTGGTTGCCATGCTCGTCGTACGAGTTGAACATGCCGTTGGGCCAGAACGTGTGTGAATGCGGCGTCGGCGGAAGGGCCATGGCACATGGATGCTCTGGATCCCAGTCCGACGGCACCTCACCGTTGATATTGCCCTTCACAGTCTCACCCACGTCGACCCGGATCAGCTCCGGACGGCCAGCCTTCGTGAGCGCGGCGACGATCGCCTCGCACGTCCGATCAAACGACCACTCGCCGACGAGAGCCGGCCTCGGACTCGCGCTCGGCGACGGGCTTGGGGTTGCGACGGCAGCCTCGCTCGACGCTGGGCTCGGGGACACAGGTGATATGGCAGGCGACGAGGTGGCAGGCGCAGCCGAGCAGCCAGCGACCACCGCGGCGATGAGCAACCAGGCGTTCAAGCGACGCACGTGAGCTTCCCTCTGCTGTACGACGACCCCGGGACCGAACCGTACGATCGGTGCATCTCGTGAGCGTCGCCCGCCAAATTGACACCCGCCGAGACGCTCGCCCACTGGCGGGGATCGCCGGGCTGACGCCACGCCACAGTTCTAGATCGGCCGTCAGGCGACCAGGCGCTTGTACTTGATCCGGCGCGGCTGGTCAGCGGCGGTGCCGAGCTCCTTGTGGCGGAACGCCTCGTAGTCGCTGACGTTGCCCTCGAACCAGCGAACCTGGCTCTCGCCCTCGAAGGCGAGGATGTGGGTCGCGATCCGATCGAGGAACCAGCGATCGTGGCTGATGACGACGACGCAGCCGGGGAACGACTCGAGGCCGGCCTCGAGTGCCCGCAGCGTGTCCACGTCGAGGTCGTTCGTCGGCTCGTCGAGGAGCACGACGTTGCCGCCCGACTGGAGGAGCTTGGCGAGATGGACGCGGTTCCGCTCGCCGCCTGACAGCGTCCCGACGAGCTTCTGGTGGTCGGTGCCGCGGAAGTTGAAGCTCGAGACGTAGGCCCGCGCCGGGATCTCGCGGTTGCCGACCTTGACGGTCTCGACGCCGTCTGTGATCTCCTGGAAGACGGTCTTGTCGGCCCGCAGCTCGTCACGCTCCTGGTCGACGTAGCTCAGCTGGACGGTGTCGCCTATCTCGACTTTCCCGCTGTCGGGCGCCTCCTGGCCGACGAGCATCCGGAACAACGTCGTCTTGCCGGCACCGTTTGGGCCGATGATCCCGACGATGCCCGCCCGCGGCAGCGAGAACGTCAGGTCCTCGATGAGCAGCCGGTCGCCGTAGCCCTTCCGCAGGTTCTTGACCTCGATGACCTGGTCGCCGAGGCGCGGCCCGGGCGGGATGGCAATCTCGAGCTCGCGGGTCGTATTCTTCGCGTCGTTCGCCTCGGCGAGCAGGCGCTCATAGGCGGACAGTCGCGCCTTGCCCTTCGCCTGGCGCGCCTTCGCGCCCATCCTGACCCACTCGAGCTCGCGGGCGAGCGTCCGCTGACGGGCGTCGACCTGCTTCTGCTCGCGGGCCATCCGCTCGAGCTTCTGTTCGAGCCAGCTCGAGTAGTTGCCGGAGAACGGCACTCCCCTCCCCCGGTCGAGCTCGAGGATCCATTTCGCGACGTTGTCGAGGAAGTAGCGATCGTGGGTGACGGCGACGACGGTGCCGGCGTACTCGTCGAGGAAGCGCTCGAGCCACTCGACCGACTCGGCGTCGAGGTGGTTCGTCGGCTCGTCGAGGAGGAGCAGGTCTGGGTGCTGGAGGAGCAGCCGGGCGAGCGCGACGCGGCGCTTCTCGCCGCCCGACAGGGTGGTGACCTCGGCGTCGTCCGGCGGACAGCGCAGGGCCTCCATGGCGATGTCGACGTTGCGCTCGACGTTCCAGGCGTCGGCGGCGTTGATCTTGTCCTCGAGCGCCGACTGTTCCGCCCCGACCGCCTCGTAGTCCGCGTCGGGATCCGACCATTTCGCCATCACGGCGTTGTACCGGTCGAGTAGGTCCTGGACCTCCCGGACGCCGTCCATGACGTTGCCCTTGACGTCCTTGGCCGGGTCGAGCTGCGGCTCCTGGCTCAGGTAGCCGACGGTGAAGCCGGGCGTGAGCCGGGCCTCGCCGGTGAACCCGTCGTCGAGCCCAGCCATGATCCGGAGGAGGCTCGACTTCCCTGCCCCGTTCGGCCCGATGACGCCGATCTTCGCGCCCGGGTAGAACGAGATCGAGATGTCCTCGAGCACGGTCCGGTCCGGCGGGTAGTGGCGGGCGAGCTTGTAGGTGCTGTAAATGAACTCAGCAGGCATGGTTCAAGCCTACCGGCCGCGAGCCGTAGCGCGCGATGTCATGTCGAGAATTCGCGTCGTGCTCCGTTTCAGGGGTGATAGGGACCAAACTGGGCCCTGCAACGAGACACCAGGAGCAATTGCGATGAAGTACCTGCTGATCGTCAACTTCCAGCCCGGCGTCGTCGAGACGCCGATCGAAGAGTGGAAGCCCGAGGAGATCGAGGCGCACCTCGACTACTACGGGGCGCTGAATCGCGAGCTCGCGAGCAACGGCGAGCTGGTCGACATGGTGGTCCTCGCCGGCCCGGACCTCGGGA
>JANMPL010000112.1:0-11023 GCA_031369845.1 Chloroflexota bacterium | reverse complement strand
CCGCCCAAGCGGTTCTTCGGGGCCGCCCGGAACATCGAGGAGGGCGGTTCGCTCACGATCATCGGCACTTGCCTCGTCGACACAGGTTCCCGCATGGACGATGTCATCTACGAGGAGTTCAAGGGCACGGGCAACAGCGAGCTCATCCTCGACCGGAAGCTCGCCGAGAAGCGGATCTTCCCGGCGATCGATGTCCAGCGCTCCGGCACGCGTCGCGAGGAGCTCCTGCTCGAGGAAGGCACCCTCAAGATGGTCTGGACGATGCGCCGGATGCTAAGCGCAGTCGGTACGAACGAGGGCATCGAGCTGCTGCTGAACCGCCTCTCGAAAACCGAAAGTAACGTCCAGTTCCTCGGAACGCTCGCAAAGAGCCTCGACGCGTAGAACCGGCACCCTTAACGGGGAACCGATAGGTGCCCACCGAGGCCCAAGGCGGAGCTCCGCGAAGCCATTGGCCCGAGGTACGTTGACTAAGAGCCTCGACGCATAGGCCTTTCGGCCTCCCGAAGAGTTTGCGCCATCGTTATTCGTCTGGTAGCGTTTGCAACGATGTCGTAAGCCCGTCGAGCACGGGCATCGGCCGCGTAAGAGTCCCCCAGCTCAATACCGCGACCCGCGAACGGTCCTCGCAGCAGCGACCCCCCACCCTCCGGATCGTTCGTTCCATCAGGAGAAACCGTATTGCTGAACGCGTCGGTCGGCGTGCAGCGCGCCCTCGATCGCCTGCGCCCTGCCACGAGCCATCGTTCGTCGAAGGCTATCCTCGTCCAGCGTCACAGCCTTGCCGTCGCGAGAGCCCTTCGCGGCCTCGTCGTTCGGCCTCGTCTTGACGTTCGGCTGCGGCGCGATCTACGACCTGCTTCGACGACGACCCGGGTAGCCCAGACGCGTGTAGCCCACACGACCACCGAACCCGAGCGCAGCCAGAGCATGGGGTCTCGCCACCTGGCCCTCACGCCTCGCTCAGCCGCCGCCGACACCAGCCTCGTCACGAAGGCACGATCCGTCGAGCGCCGATCCCTCGTTTCCCGCCTGGGCACAGACCGAGCCGTGCCTGCCGTGGCGGTCGGGATCCTTCTCCTTGCCACCGCGATCAGCAGTGCACCGACCGCCGCGACCGCCGCGGCCGGCCCCGTCGGTGGCCCCACGGGCGACGGTCCCGCGGCCCGGATCGCGGCTGCCGGCGGCGTCACCCAGAGCGGCCCCCAGGGCGGCGTCAACGGTCGTGGCTCCAACTCGAGCACGGTCGACGCCCGCGACGTGGTCGATACCTCAGGCGGGGCCGAGACGACGGACGCCGTAGCACGAACCGGCGCGTTCCTGGACGACGGGACGATCCTGAAGCCGGTCGCGGTGGATACCACGGTGGCCGACGGCAAGGGCCTGATGCGGACCTACAAGGTCAGGTCAGGCGACACGCTCACCGGCATCGCCAACAAGTTCGGCGTCTCGATGATGACCGTCTGGTGGGCCAACAACCTCAAGTCGAAGGCTGATCTGCACATCGGCCAGACGCTGACGATCCCGCCGGTAACCGGGGTCGTCGTGACGGTCGGACCGACCGATACGCTCGATACGCTCGCCGCGAGGTACGGGGTCGCGGCGTCTGAGATCGTCGACACGAACCAACTCGAAGACCCGAATCTCATCATCGGCCAGACGCTCACGGTCCCGGGCGCTCACGGCGACAACATCGCGACACCCACGCCGAAGCCCGCGGCACCGAAGGCCACGAGGACCAGCAGCAGCAGCGGTGGAGGCGCCAAGCCCCCGTCGCAGTACTCGGGTGGGGCCTTCGGCTGGCCCGTGGCCGGCGGCTACATCAGCCAGTACTTCCACTACGGTCACTACGGTATCGACATCGCGGCCAATCGCGGGACCACCGTGAAGGCCGCCGCGGCCGGGGTCGTGACCTTCGCCGGCTGGAAGAACAACGGCGGCGGCTACCAGGTCTGGATCTCGCATGGCTCCGGGCTGTACACGACCTACAACCACATGTCCGGCGTCTCGGTCGGGCGTGGCCAGAGCGTGGGGCGAGGCCAGCAGGTAGGCCGTGTCGGTGCCACCGGCAACGCGACCGGCCCGCACCTCCACTTCGAGGTCTGGAAGGGCCCGATCTGGAGCGGCGGCACCCGAGTCAATCCCCTCTCCTACCTCTAGTCGGGCGCCGCGAAGTCCGTCCGCCGACCCGCGAGCCCCGGAGTCCGCCCAGAGGCTGCATCCCCGACCCCATGCGACAATCGGGGCAATGTTTCTCGACCGCGTCAAGATCTGGGTCAGTGCGGGCGCGGGCGGTGACGGAGCCGCGACGTTTCGCAAGGAAGCGCACGTCCCGCGCGGCGGGCCGGACGGCGGCGACGGCGGTCGCGGCGGCACGGTCTACCTCCGCGTCGATGCCGGCCAGACGACCCTCCGGGACTTCCGCTTCAAGCACCACTTTCGGGCGACCTCGGGCGGCCGCGGCGAGCGATCGCGCCGTCACGGTTCTGCCGGGGAGGATCTCTACCTCGACGTTCCACCGGGCACGGCCGTGTACGACGACGACACCGATGCCCTCGTCGCCGACCTCGTGATGGCAGGCCAGACCACGATCGTCGGCCGCGGCGGCAGGGGCGGTCTGGGCAATACGCACTTCAAGACCTCGACTCACCAGGCGCCAAAGCACGCCCAGAAGGGCGAGCCGGGAGAGGAGCGCTGGCTCCGCCTCGAGCTCCGGCTCATCGCCGACATTGGCCTCGTCGGATTGCCGAACGCCGGCAAGTCGACGCTCCTCGCTGCCCTCACGGCGGCCCGGCCCAAGATCGCCGACTACCCGTTCACGACGCTCGAGCCGAACCTCGGCGTCATGGACCTGGGCGATGAGGACGAGCGGCGCCCGTCGATTGCCGATGTGCCGGGACTCATCGAGGGCGCGAGCGGTGGCGCCGGGTTGGGGCATGCGTTCCTGCGCCATGTCGAGCGGACGCGGATCCTCGTCCACGTCGTCGACGGCGCCGACCGCGATCCCGAGTGGAACCACGACGTGATCCGCGACGAGCTCGAGGCCCACGACCCCAAGCTCCTCGAGAAACCGATGCTCGTCGTCTTCAACAAGGTCGACCTGCTGGCAGCCAAAGACGGGTGGCCGGCGTTTCGCAAGGCGCGCGAGAAGGCTGGTCAGGACGTGATCGCCGTGTCCGCTACAACCGGCGAGGGAATCTCCGAGCTCAGCGCGCGGCTCGCAGCGATCCTTCCGGCGGCCGATGAGCTCGACGCCCCGCCGGAGCCCGCCGGCGTTGTCGTCCATCGGATCGAGGCGATGGGCGACGGCTTCGTGGTCGACCGCGAAGAGGGCGCATTCCGCGTGCGAGGCAAACGGATCGAGCGGATCGCCGCCCAGACGAACTTCGAGGTCGAGGAATCGGCCGAGCGCTTCCAGCGCGACCTTGCCCGGCTCGGCATCGAGGCCGAGCTGCGGCGGGCGGGCGTCGTGCCGGGCGATCTCGTCCGGATCGGAGCCGCGGAGCTCGAATGGGAGGCTCAGCCGTGGGAGGAACGGTGACTGGCGACCGCCCAGCCGCGGCCAGAACAACGGATGCGCCCAGGCCGGCCGCCACGGCCCGGATCGGGATGCTGGGCGGCACGTTCGACCCCATCCACACCGGACATCTCGCGCTCGCCCGCGTCGCGCTGGACCAGCTGGGGCTCGACCACATTCTCTTCGTCCCCGCGGGTCAACCGCCGCACAAGCGTGGCCGTCCGATCACCCCGGCCGAGGATCGACTCGCGATGGTCGACCTCGCGATCGACGACGAGCCTCGCTTCGCCGTGAGCCGGATCGAGATCGACCGCCCCGGCCCCTCGTACACCGCGGACACGGCGGAGGCCCTCGTCGCCGGCCGGGAGACCGACGATCGCCCGATCGAGCTCACGGTCATCCTGTCGGCCGAGTCGTTCGCGGACCTGCCGTCCTGGCACGACCCAGCGAGGCTGCTCCGGCTCGCCCGGATCGCGGTCGCCCCGCGACCCGGCCACCCGGCGCCGACGCCCGGATGGCTCGCCCAACGCTTGCCGGGCTTCGCCGACCGCGTGGTGGTCCTCGAGGGGCCGCACCTCGACATCTCCGCATCGGACATCCGGGCCCGCGTCGCCGCCGGCCGCCCGATCGATCAACTCGTTCCCCCGCGCGTCGCCGCCTACATCGAGGCGCATCATCTCTACCGCGAGCCACCGTCGAGGAAGGGCCAATCGTGACCGAACCCGTCGAGCCGACCACCACGCCGCCGTCGCCGGCAGCTCCCCGCCCCGACGGCCTGCCGAGCCGGGCTGCCGTCGCCCATTCGGAGCGGCCGCCGCTCGACGTCGCGCGGCGGATCGTCGAGCTCGCCGAGGACAAGAAGGCGGCCGACATCGTCCTGCTCGACCTGACCGGGCTTACCTCGCTGGCCGACGCGTTCGTGATCTGCTCGGGCGGTTCGGAGCGTCAGCTCGACGCCATCGCCGACGGGATCATCGGCGGCCTGCGGGACGAGAAGATCCGCCCGATCGGCCGCGAGGGAACGGCGGTCTCGCACTGGGTGCTGCTCGACTTCGGCGATGTCGTGGTCCACATCTTCACGCCGCCGGAGCGCGAGTACTACTCGCTGGAGAAGCACTGGGCGGAGGCGAAGACGGTGCTCCGGGTCCAGTAACCCGGAGTAAACGGGCGGCCAAGGCGGGGGCGGACCGGGGCGGACGCTCGGGCCGAGTACCGGGACCCACGGGTACCGTCGGGTCATGTCTGCGTTGCGGGCGTGGCCCATAGCATCGGGTCATAGGTCGATCGTTCGGTCGGCTGGTCCCGAGGTCAGATCCGTCGATGTCCCGCCTTCGAGAGCGCTGCCCCACCTGCGGACGCCGCCTCATCACGACGCGCTTCGACACGACGTTCCGGATGTCCGATCGGAGCGAACGGCTCTGCTTCGGGATCCCGGGCGGCCTTTGTGAGGACTGCCACCAGCTGTACATCGACCCGGACCTGATCGACCTGCTCGACCTGCGCGAGGGCCGCTGCGTCTTCGCCATCGAGAGCGATCTCGTCGTCCAAGAACAGGCGTGGTCGTCCGCTGATTGACGTCGCCGCCGGGGCTCCCACGCGTCGCGACCTGAGCGGCCGTCAGTAGCCTGAGGAGCCGCCGCCTTTGCAGGCGGCCACGATCACGGTGGCGGCTAGGGCTAACAGTGCCGCCAACCGTGATCGCGACGCGACCGATGACGTGATGCGGTTCATCACGCTCTCCGTTACCCGTAGGTGAGGGTCAGACCGGGCCCCGGCCCGTACGGCTGCGACCGGTGACCATGCCATAGCCGACCACCGCGATGACCGCGCCGATGACCGCGACGGCGATCGTCACGATGTTGATGCCGGTCGTGAAATCCTTGCCGCCGCTGATGATGCCCGCAAGGAAGCCGCCGATCAGTCCTCCGACGATCCCGAGGACGATGTGGCCGATCACGCCGAGGCTCTCGTCACCCTTGACGAGGTATCCGGCGATATAGCCGGCGATCGCGCCCACGATGAGCCACGAGATGATGCCCACAGGTGCACCTCTTCCAACGTTTACGCGGACCAGCGTCCGCGCCTCTCGTGCACGATAACGCGGCCGCCCGCCAATGGCGAGTAGGAAATTGCATCGCAATCCCTCAGAGGCCGGGTCGCGTCGTTCCTCGATCTGGTTGAACGACGCGGTCCGCGATCCAGAGGGTGAACCCGAGCCCGCGCTGGGCCTCGGTGGCGGCAGAGCCCGGGGCACCCTTGACCTTCGCATCGAGCGCAAGGAGTCCCTCGAGCGCGGCCTGGAGTTCGCCGAGCGACCAGCGCCGCGCCTGCGTCGTGAGCTGCTGGGCGCGGAACGGGTGAAGTCCGAGCGTCCGGGGCAGCGTCTCCTCGCGGGTACCCGCGGCCAGGTGGTCGGCGACCTCGAGCAATTCGCGGATGCGGCGGTGGAGCACGGCGAGGAGGACCGGCTCGGGCGTTGTTCCGGACAGGATGTCCAGGAGTGCCGAGGCGCGGCCGCCGTCGCGCAGTCCAACTGCATCGGTGAACGCCCAGACCGAGCCCGGGATCGCCTCCGGAACGAGCGCCCGGACATCCTCCACGGAGACCGGCTCCGTCGGCCGGTAGAGGGCCAGCTTGTCGAGCTCGTGGCCGGTCATCCGGGTCTGGGCTCGCCGGTCGGCGTCGTTGTCGAGGACGTATCCCCCGACCCGCTGGGCGAGCTCCCGGGCGGCACCGGGTGCGAGCCGCATCTGGCGCTCGCGGGCCTCGGTCTCGATCCAGCTGGCCATCTCGCCGGCCTTCGGGGCGCGGAAAGCCCGGATTTCGCCGCCGATCGCGCGGACCGCGTCGACGACTCGTTTCTGGCCCGGCTCCTTCGCTCCGCTCGCGGTCGACTCCACGAAGGCGATGCCACTGCCCGGGGCGATGAGCGACAGCATCGCCAGGAGCGCGTCACGGTCCTCGCCCTTCACGGTCAGCGCGCCGACATTCGTCACGACGCCCAGCGTCCCGCCGCCGAACATTGACTGCGTCGCGACGCGCTCGTGGATTTGGCCGATGAGCTGGGCAGCCTGGTTCCGGTCGCCGATGATGTCGAGCCTGTCCACGGGCCCGCCCGATGCTGCCGCCATCCCCTCCGCCATCCGAGCGACCGCCCGACCCGCCGCGAGGTCGTCGTCGCCCCAGAAGAAGGCGATCGACGGGACCGACGAGGCCGGCGCCGCCGTCACGCCCGACCTCCCGCGGCCCGCAGCGCTGCGCCGGTCCAGCGCAGGCGACGGACCTCGCTCGGGGCGACGCCGGCCGCTCGACAAACGTCGGACTCGAGCTCGTCGGCCCGGCGACGAACGGCCGCGGCCTCGGCCGACGACCAGCCACCGGGATAGCGGCGCTGCCACGACGCGAAGCGCTCCGCCATCGGCTCGAGGCGTTGGCCCGCCCGCTTGTCGGCGTAGGCGACGATGCGCTCCTCTGGGCTCGCGGCGGCGGCCCAGGCTCGGTGGCGCTCGCCGTCGACGAGGCGCGTGACCGGATGGGCGGCGACGGCCGGACCCAGCTCCGGGTGCCCGCGCCGCGCCAGCCACGCGGCGGAGCCGTCGCCGTGGGGCAGCGTGCCGGCAGGGTCGCCGGGCGGCAGGAGCTTGTCGGCATCGTGAAGGAGGGCCGCGGCCTCGACGAGCGATCGATCGACCGGGCGGGCCCTGGTCGCGGCCGCCGTCCGAGCCGCGAGCCACGAGGCGACTTCGGCAACCGTCCGGGCATGCCGGAGGAACCATGTCGGGGGATCGAGGGACAGCAGCAGCTCGGCGGCCTCGACCCGCCCGGGAACCGTCATCCACTCGATGGTACCGCGCAACTGAAGGCAGGGACCGCGATCCTCGAGGCGCCCGTGGCGGCAAGGCGCGGGCCGGCAGCCGCCGCGCGAGCGCCGGTCGATCGGACGGTCATCCCGCCGTTGGCGAAGACCACCTCGACCGGTCCGTCCGTGTCGGTCCGGAAGACTGCCGCGCCGGTCGCCGCGAGGTGGTCGAGGGTCGATCGGGCGGGGTGGCCGTACGGGTTGTCCGCGCCCGCCGACACGACCGCAACCGCTGGCTCGACGACGCCGAGGAACGCCACGGTGGACGCCGTTCCGCTGCCATGGTGGGCGACCTTGAGGAAGTCGACCGGCGGCAGGCCGCGCGCCGCGAGGAGCGGATCCACGTCGTCTTCCACGTCGCCGGTGAGCAGGATCCGGCGACCGCCGACCTCGCCGAGCAGGACGATCGAGACATCGTTGATCGACCGCCCGCCGTCGGGCGGCTCGAGGGGGACGCGACCGGGGTCGGGCCAGAGCACGTCGAAATGGAGGTCGTCGACCGCGAGCCGATCGCCCGTGACGAGGAGCCCTCGCGCGGGTGCTCCGACCGCTGCGAGCTCCGCATCCCAGGCCGCATAGCCCGGGCCCGGGCCTCGCATGCCAGGCTCGAAGACCCGGCCGATCCGGTAGCGAGCGAGGAGCAGTGCCAGGCCTGCGACGTGGTCCTCGTGCGGATGCGTCAGCACCACGACGTCGATCCGCCGGTCCCACGGCGGCAGGCGTTCGTCGAGCTCGATGATGAGCCGGTCGGGGTCAGGCCCGCCGTCGACGAGCATCCGAGCGCCTCGCCCGCCCTCGATGAGGATCGCGTCGCCCTGCCCGACATCGAGGACGGTGACTCTCGTCGATCCGTCCGGACGGTGGGCAATCGCGAGCCCGACGGCAACGAGCGAGACCGCCACCGCGGCGACAACGGTTCGCTGCGCACGCCGGCGCGACGCGGGACGACCGTGAGCAGCGGTCGGGGGCGAGGCCACGGAGGAGGCAGGACTCGCTCGATGAGGCGCCGATCGCAATCGGCGACGCGCCCCGACCACGGCTGCCGGAACGAGCGCCGTCGTCAGGCCCGCCGCAACGTTCCAGGGCGGCTCGAGGGTCGCGCTCGCAAAGGGAAGCGACGCCGTGGCTTCGACGATGCCGACCATCGCGGAGAGGAGGAACCATGCCGGTAGACCGAGCAGCGTCGCGACGAGCGCCGGAGCCCCGATCATCGTCACGAACCCGCCACCGAGGGCGACGGCGCTCGCGGCCATCGCCGGAGCGACCAGCGGCACGATCGCCAGATTGACAACCGGAGAGACGATCGCGAGCCGACCGAACGTCATGAGAACGACGGGCAGCGTCGACGCCTGGGCCGCGAGCGAGACCGCGAGGCATTCGATCAGCCAGCCGGGCACGCGCCCCCGCGACGCGCCGCTAAGCCACGCCCCGAGCGGCGTCGCCCAGGCGAGGATCCCGGCCGTCGCAAGGGTTGACAGCTGGAAGCCGGCGTCGGTCACGAGGTGCGGATCGACGAGGAGGAGCAGCAGCGCCGCCCATCCGAGCGCCGCCGCGGCCCGCCCGGCCCGACCGCTCTCTCGGGCCACGAGGACCACGGCCGCCATCGCTGCAGCGCGAACGACGGACGCGGATGCCCCCGCGAACGCCACGTACAGCACGATCGCGGTCGCGGTCAGCACCGCCCGCCCCCGCCGAGCGAGTCCGCCGCCGAGGGCGGCGACGCTCGCCGCCACGATCGCGATGTTCCAGCCGGAGATCGCAACGACGTGACTGGCGCCGACGGTGGTGAAGTCGGCCGCGAGATCGCGATCGACCCGATCGCGCAGCCCGACGACGATTCCGGCCGCGAGGCCCGCCTCCGGCTCCGGGATGGCCGTTGTCAGTGCGGTCGCGGCCCCGCGCCTGAGGCGCTCGAGTAGGTTGGCCGGTCCGCCCTCGGAGGGGCGGATCTCGAGCGAGCGAGCGCGTAGCGTGCCGGCCACACCGGTTCGGCGGAGGTAATCGCCGTACGGATCGTCATCCGGCGGCGGCCGCACGCCGCCCGACACGGAAACCGCCATGCCGGGCTCGATTGCCGGGAAACGGGGCAGCGTCGCGGCGAGCCGGGTGCTGCCCGGCTCGGACAGGCGCAGCGTCGCCACCTGGCTGCCGTCGCGGACCGCGCCGACCGACTCGACTGTCGCCTCCCACGGGCCGCTGCCGCCCGGGAGCTCCGCAGCCGTGGGCGGCGGCGCTGGCACGAGGACGAGCCGGATCGCGAGCGCCAGGCCGCCTACCGCCGCGATCGCCAGCCCGCGAGCGCGGCGCCGATGAGCCGGCAATGAACCGACGGTCCGGCCGGCGACCGCCAGGCTCGCCGCGAGCAGGATGACGACAACCGCTCCGACCGACGGCGCTGCGAGCGCCGCCACGACCGACCCGAGAGCCAGCCATCCGCTGGCAGGCATCAGCGGACCGTGACGAGATCGCGCAGCTTCTCGAACGTGCTCGGGCCCACGATCTTGCGTTCGCGCAGCTCGTCGACGGTCGCGAAGGGCCTTTCCGCCCGGGCGTCGATGATCTTCTGCGCCGTCACGGGCCCGACGCCCGGAAGCGCATCGAGCTCGGATGCGGTCGCGCTGTTCAGGTCGACCAGGCCACCCGGGGCGCCGCCAGGAGCGCCACCCGCGCCCGACGCCTGTGCGCCCGTCCCCGGTGGGTCGTCCCGCGAGGGGACGACGATCCGGTCCCCGTCATGGAGCTCCGCGGCCAGGTTGAGCTCACGGCCGGCACGCTCCGCGTCGACCCGCGGACCGTAGCCACCGGCCGCAGCAATCGCGTCTCCCACTCTTGACCCTGTCGCCAGCCGGATCACACCTGGGCGGAGGATCGCGCCCTGGATGTCGACCACGAGATCGCCTCCGGCGGAAGCGGACGATGGGCCCGGACTCCGGCCTGCCGCTCCCGATGCCGTCCAGGCGGCGCCGCTTTCTATGGTGATCTCGCCGCCTTGTCCCGACGTGGCGAGAACGAACGCACCAACCCCGAACGCGGCCGCCAGACCCAGCCCGCCCAGGAGCCGCCACGAAAGGCCCGACACGCCTGGAGCCGAATCCCCGCCCCCGCCGCAATCGCGCGCGCGCTCCGGCTCGGTCGTCGCTGCGTTATCGAGCACGCGCCAGGGCGTCGCCGATCTGTCCATCGATCCTCCGCCGGCGGGCAGTCCCGGACATGACGACGCCCCGCGACGTAGGGGGCACTTCCTGCGTCGGCGGGGCGTCTCGCGGCGAAAGGTAGCAGCGGCCTCTTATCTGGCGATTAGCTGCGAGTGATTTGTCATGACGCGGCCGGAGCGCTTGGGGCCCGGGCACGCCAATCCCAGGTCACGACCGAGCAGTTTCGGAGAAGCCGCCGCCGCGGCGGCTCCCTACCATGAGGGTCGTCCCCATCAAGACTCGCAGAGGAGGAAACCTGCAATGAAGGACACGCAGAAGTCCGCCAAGACCACCACCGCGACCGGCAAGACGTCCAAGGTATTCACGGACGAGGAACGAGACGCGATCCAGGAGCGCGCCAAAGAGGTGAAGTCGGCCGCGCGGCGCGGCCCGCGCGCGGCCAAGGCGGACGGGGAAAGCGAGGTGCTCGCGAAGATCGCCGAGATGCCGGAA
>JANMPL010000013.1:0-2037 GCA_031369845.1 Chloroflexota bacterium | reverse complement strand
CTCGAATCGGATGCGTTCAGCCCGCTCGAGCTGCTCGTCCTGACGAAGCGGAGCGGGATCGATCCGTCACAGCTCGTCGTCGAGTTGACCGAACGCGAGGCCGTCGAGGACCTGGACCGCCTCCGGGCGAGTCTGGCGATCCTCAAACGCCACGGCGTTCGGATCGCGGCGGACGATGTCGGTGCCGGGAACGCCGGGCTGCGCCTCCTGAGCGAGGTCGACTTCGACATCATCAAGATCGACCTCTCGCTCGTCCGGGCCGGCGCCCGTCACGAGCCGTCGGAAGCCGTGCTGCGCGCCCTCCAGGAGATGGCCCGCCAGCGCAGCCAGACGGTCGTCGCCGAAGGCGTCGAGACGCCCGAGCTCCTCGAGTCGGTTCTCGAGCTGGGCTTCGAATACGGCCAGGGCTATCTGCTCGGACGGCCCGCGCCCAGCCTCGATGCTCCGACGCTCGCGCTCGTCGAACTCATGACCGGGAAGGTCCCGGAGACCGAGTCAGCGGCCTGAGCCAGGCACTCGCGCGCACCGCCCGACCCCGAATCTCAACGCATGATCGCCCACAGCGATGGACGGGAGCCGCGCCGCCAGGAGACAACTCGAACTTCGGCCTCGATGCCGGGCGCAGATCGCCCTCGACGATCATTCCTGGCCGCGAGACGTATCCAGGGCTGGTCACGGGCGGACCGGCGCTAGGCGAAGGTCATGATCCATCACCCACAGCGATAACCACGAAGTCGCGAGACGAGCGACCGGACGTGGTCAGCTTCGCTCGAGGTAGCGCTCCCGATCCCAGTCGTGGACGATCGAGTCGTACATCTCCTGCTCGACCTGTGCCGCGTTGAGGTAATGGGCCACGACGTCCTTGCCGAAGATCTCGACCGCGGCCTTGGACTTCTCGAGTTCGCCGATCGCCTCGTACAGCGCCCGCGGCATCCGGGGAACACCCGTCGCGATGTAGCCGTTGCCCTTGAACTCGTCGGGCGGTTCGAGCTTCTGCTCGATGCCCCAGAGCCCGGCCCCGACGGCCGCCGCGTAGGTCAGATAGGCGTTCATGTCGCCGCCCGGAAATCGGTTCTCGACGTGCAGGTTCGAGCCGTTGCCGACGACCCGGAAGCCGGTCGTCCGATTGTCGCGACCCCAGACGACGTTGACCGGCGCCCATGACAGCGACGCGTACCTCTTGTAGGAGTTGATGTTCGGCGCGATGAAGATCGCCAGCTCCCGGGAGAGCGCCATCATCCCGCCCATGAACCAGGCCATCGTGTCGGACATGCCGTAGGGCCGGCCCGAGGATTCATCGTGGGTCAAGCTCTTGGAGCCGTCCTTGTTCCAGACGCTCATGTGGAGGTGGCCAGACGAGCCGGTCCACGTGTGGTCGGGCTTGGCCATGAACGAGATGCCCCAGCCGTTGAGGTACGCGATCTCCTTGGCGCCGTGCTTGAAGAGCACGCTCCGGTCGGCCGATTCGAGGACGTGGTCGTACTTGATGTTGACCTCGTGCTGGCCCGGCGCCGCCTCGCCCTTGCTGAACTCGATCGGGATCCGGGCTTCCGTCATCTGGTTTCGGAGGAGCCGATGGAGGGGCTCCGCCTTCGTCGCCTGGAGGAGGTGGTAATCCTCGTTGTAGTAGCCGAAGCGCTCGGGCGGCGCCCAGCCTTTCCGGGCCGACTCCTCCCACGACTCCTTGAGCACGTAGTACTCGAACTCGGAGCCGGCCTTGACGGTCAGACCCATCTCGGCGGCGCGTGCGACCTGGCGCTTGAGGATCGTCCGCGGCGAGACCGGGATCTCGTCCTCGTGCTTCTCGTCGGTGAAGGTGTCGCTCAGCACGATGGCGGTCTTCTCGAGCCACGGCAGGACACGCATCGTGTCCCACACCGGTGCCGCGATCCAGTCGCCGTAGCCGGTCTCCCAATTCATGAGGGCGAAGCCCTCGGGCGTGTTCATCTCCATGTCGGTGCCGAGGAGGTACGTGCAGAAGTGGGCGCCATGGTCGATGACGCCGTCGAGGAACGCCTGGGCCTGGACGCGTTTGCC
>JANMPL010000074.1:0-2007 GCA_031369845.1 Chloroflexota bacterium | reverse complement strand
GGAGGACCCGATGACGGGCCTCGTTCTCGATCGACGTTGCGGTCCTCGCCCACAGATCGCGTGGCGGAACCGGCATGCGGCCGCGAAGGGCCCGGAGTTCGAGACGTTGGGCGGCGTACTCGATAGCCGTGACGGCACAGTCGTCACAGTTCGCGAGATGTTCGTCGAGCCAGCGCGACTCCTCGAGATCCAGGGGTGCGTCGAGCCGCTCCGACAAGCGCGCGCGGGCTCGGTCGTGCTGTGTCGACCAGTCATCGGAACGCCCGCCGCGACCGCCGAGGACGCTCATCGTTCGTCACCTGACGTGGCCGTGACGCGCGGTTCAGCTTCGGCGAGACGTTCGACCGCGAGCGCCTGGCGGAGGCTCTCCCGGGCCCGCGTGAGCAGCGCCCGTGCCGCGACGTGGCTGACGCCGAGGGCGGCTGCAAGCTCGAGCCCGGTCAAATCGTGCAGTTCGGCCAGGAGCAGAGCGGCCCGCTGACGCTCGGGAATGCGCTCCAGGGCACGCTGGAGGTCGCCCGACAGGTGGGACTCCATCACGAGATGCTCCGCCGAGGGCACCGCCCCGCGGGATTCGCCGGTCCACGGCAGGAACCGGACGATCTTCTGGCGACGGATGTGGTCGAGCGCCACGCGATGAGCGATCTGGTAGAGCCAGGCCCGGGCGTTCTCCGGCTTTTCGAGCGAGTCGTACGCACGGTAGGCCTTGACGAAGGCGTCTTGAGTCAGGTCGGCGGCGAGCTCCGGGTCACGGATCATGCGGATGAGGTAGGCATAGATCTCGCTGTGATGCTTGGCGAAGAGCTCCTCGACGAAGAGGCCCGCAAGGTCGTGGTCCCAGGCATGGCTCATGACCCGACCCCCGAGCAGGGCCCGGGTCGCGCCGAGGTCGCTGCTGAGGCCGCTGACCATGGGTCCTCCGAGGATGGAGATAGGAGGGAGCGGAGCGACAGTCGTCGCCCAGTCCACAAGCCAGAGACGAGGTGTGCCGTCGTCATGTGACGCCGTCCCCGCATCGGCGCAGCGGCCATCAGCCCGTTGCCTCCCGCGCATCATGGAATGCCGGCCGAACGCGACCCAGCAGCTCCTCCACCGCGTCCTCCGGGGAGACAGGATTCACCGGCAATCCGGTCCCGAGCTCGAGCCCGGCGATCTCCCGAAGGCGGGGATGGACCTCCCAGTGCCAGTGGTACGTTGCGTCCACCTGCTCGCGCAGCGGCGCGGTGTGAAGAACGAGGTTGTACGGCGGCCCGTCGAGGCTTGCGGCGAGCCGACCGAGAACCTGTCGGAGCGCCTCGGACGTAGCGGTGACGTCTGCGTCCGTTGCCCGGCCGAAGTCGGAGTCGTGACGGCGCGGGACAATCCAGATCTCGAACGGCGAGCGAGACGCGAACGGCGCGAAGGCCACGCTGGAGTCGTCCTCCCAGACCATCCTGTCGGGCCGGCTAGTCTCGTCGCGGACGAGCCGGCACCACGGGCACTCCCCTTCCCGAATGACGAACCGGGCGGAGCCGCCCAGCTCCTCCGCCACCCGGTGGGGGATCTGAGGGATGTCGTACAGGTCGAGGCAGAGGTGGTTCGTCCGCGCTCCCGCCTGGGCGCCCCAGTTCTGGATCACCTGGAGATGGTCCGTCTGGGCTGTCGATCGGGCGTCGGCGATCGCCGCCCGCGCCTGGCCGACGAGCCCCTCGATGATCTCGTTACCGACCGCGTGAAGCGGCCGGTGCTCGCCAGGTGGCGCGACGATCGTTCGCCAGCTGCCGCTCGCCCGGGCCTGCGAAAGTGCGACCTGGGCGAGCGTCCCGTCCAGCTCGCGTGCGTCCTCGTTCGTGCCGACGACGTGGAACGCGAAGTCCTTGAGCGTCCGGACCCGGATCCCGCCGCCTGCCGGCAGCCGGCAGTTCTGGCAAAAGTCGCCGTCGTCGGCGAGCTCGGCCGGTGTCGCGAACCAGTCGCGGGGGTACGCGCGATCGACGACTGTTGCGACCCACCAACCCCTGATCGGGT
>JANMPL010000043.1:0-4029 GCA_031369845.1 Chloroflexota bacterium | reverse complement strand
TCCCGATCCCGCCGCCCGTCCGCGACAGGTGGGTCCAGAGGCGGGTCAGCCCGGGCAGCTGGTACTCGAGCTGGGCGAGCTCGACCTGGAGCCGGCCTTCGTGGGTCTGGGCGTGGAGGGCGAAGATATCGAGGATGAGCCGGCTGCGGTCGATGACCTTCACCTTGAGCAGGCTCTCGAGCGCCTTCTGCTGGCTCGGCGACAGCTCGTCGTCGGCGACGAGGAGGTCGAACCCGGTCTCGCTCTTGGCCTGGGCGAGCTCCTCGGCCTTGCCCTTGCCGACGTACCAGTTCGGGTCGACGTGGCGGCGGTTCTGCCACTCCGCGCCGACGACCTCCGCCCCGGCGGTGGTCGCGAGGTTGGCGAGCTCGCCGAGCGAATCCTCGGCCGACCAGCCGCTGTCGTCGCCGGTGTCGACCGCGACGAGGAACGCCTTTTCCGCCGGCGGCGCGAGATCGATCATGTTCCTGTTGGGCACGGCGGAAGGATACCCGGTCGGTCGTTAGCTGGAGCTCGCGACGCTCTGATCCTCCGCGCCGATTGGCCCGATTCTCGCGCCACGAGCACATGCGACCAGTTGGACATCGTGCGGGGCCGGATCGAACCGATTCCGGGCCGTCGGGGCCCTGATTCGTCGGTTCCTGCACGTCGGGCGTGCCAAACGTGCAAATCGGCGCCCAGCGCGTGCATCGCTCGTCGCACGTGCACGCCCCACGAGAATCCGAGCTATCAGCGGGAATCCGCGGCCATTACCAGCTCCCTCGCCCGCGCCACGGCCGCGGCGCGCGCCCCTTGCTGATCCGTGGCGTCGAGCCACTCGATTCCAGGCTCCGAGCGGAACCATGTCCGCTGGCGCTTCGCGAAGCCGACGTTGCGGCGCGCGTCCTCGGCGATCGCCGCCTCGACGCTCATGGAGCCGTCGATGACTGCCCACGCCTCGCGATAGCCGATCGCGGAGAGCGCGGGAAGGGTCGGGTCGAAGCGCGCGCGGAGACCGCGGGCCTCCTCCACGAGCCCGGCCTCGAATTGGCCTCTGGCACGGGCAGCGATCCACTCGCGATGGGTTGCATGGTCGACGGTCAGCCCGATCCAGGCCGCCGGCCCTCCGTAGCCGCGCGGTGGCGGCGAGTCGCGGTCTCCCTCCAGTGCGGCGATCTCAAGCGCGCGGACGACGCGGCGAGGGTTGCGGAGGTCGGTCCGGGCCGCGCGACGCGGGGCTGCGGCCTGGAGTCGGGTCACGAGCGGTTCCAGGCCATCGCGAGCTAGATCCGCCTCGAGCGAGGCTCGGAGCTCCGGATCGGATGGGAGGGCGTCCGTATCGATGCCCCGGCCCACGGCTCGCAGGTAGAGGCCCGTCCCTCCGACGAGGATGGCGATCCCGCCCCGCGTGGCGATCGCGGCGAGGGCGTCGTGGGCATGGGCCGCGAAGTCGGCGAGCGTGAATGGCTCGTCCGGTTCGACGAGGTCGAGACCATGGTGCGGCACGCCGCTGCGATCGGCCGCCGTGGCCTTGGCGGTTCCGATGTCGAGGCCTCGGTAGACCTGCCGCGAATCGGCCGAGATGATCTCGGCGGGGACGCCTTCGCTGGCGAGCGACTGGGCGATCGCGATCGAGAGCCCGGTCTTGCCCGTCGCGGTCGCGCCGGCGATGACGAGGAGTGGCGGTACCGCCGCGTTCACCCGCCGAGCATCGCTCCTCTGAGCGAATACGGCCCGGCGTGATCGACGCGAACCCGGACGGTTCGGCCGACCAGGTCAGGCTCACCAGCGACGTGGACGAGCTTGTTCTGGCGCGATCGGCCCGAGACGCGGCGGGCCGCAGGGGCGTCGGCGGCGGGGCCAGGGGCGTGGGCGGCGGCGTCTTCGTGATCGTGGCTCCGCGGCGGAACGACCGTGTCGACGAGCACCTCGACCTCCCGCCCCAGCCAGGCCTCGTTCCGCTCGAGCCCGATCGATTCCTGGACCGCGAGGAGCTCATTCAGGCGGCGCCGCTTGACGTCCGCGGGGACGTCGTCGGCGAGGTGCGTCGCCGGCGTCCCCGGCCGCTCCGAGTAAGCCGCGGCGAAGACCTGGTCGTAACGGACCGTATCGAGTAGCCGCAGCGTCGCCTGGAACTGCTCCTCGGTCTCGCCGCAGAAGCCGACGATGATGTCGGTCGAGATCGAGATCCCCGGGACGGCCTCGCGGATCCGGGCCAGCCGCTCGAGATAGTGCTCGATCGTGTACTGGCGGCCCATCCGCCGCAGCACCGCGTCGTCGCCCGACTGGACCGGCAGGTGGAGGTGCTCGCAGACCGAGCGGCAGTCGGCCATTGCCGCGATCAGCCGGTCGGACAGGTCCCACGGATGGGATGTCACGAAGCGGAGACGCTCGATGGCGGGCCGGCCGTCGGCCGTCCGGATCGCGTCGATCGCCCGGATGAGCTCGGCCAGGTCCGGGCGGCCGTGGAGATCGAGGCGGCGTCCGGCCCAGCGCTCGGCGTCGACGTGGCCGAAGCGCGGCTCGGCGTCGAGATCATGGCCGTAGGAGTTAACGTTCTGGCCCAGGAGCGTCACCTCGTGGTAGCCGGCCGCGGCGATCGACCGCGCCTCCTCGACGATCTCGTCGAACGGACGACTGCGCTCAGGACCGCGGCTGAACGGGACGATGCAGTAGGAGCAGGTCTTGTCGCAGCCGTAGATGATCGGCAGCCAGGCGCTCGTCGCCGAGCCGCGGGCGACGGCCCCGGCGGCCACCGCCTGGGCACGGGTGGCGGCCAGGTGATCCGCGACGCCGACGAGCGTTCGACCGACGACGGTCGTAGCTCCTGTGAGCCCGACTGGCCCCTGGGCCGACGCCAGACCCAGCCGGTCGATGAGCTCGGGCTCCTCGTCGGGGCGGAGGAACAGATCGACGGCCGGGTAGCGCTTCTTCAGGCCCGCCCGATCCGGCTCGCGCACGGAGCAGCCGGTCATCACGATCCGCAGCGCGGGATTGGCGGCTTTCAGGCGCGCAAGGTGGCCCTGTCGGCCGATGACCTTCTGCTCCGCCGCCTCGCGGATCGCGCAGGTGTTGATCACGACGAGATCCGCCTGCTCCAGGTCCTGGGCCTCCGCGCAGCCCGCGGCGAGCAGCCGGCCGGCCATCTCCTCCGAGTCGCTCCGGTTCATCTGGCAGCCGAGCGTCCACATGTGGAACCGCGGCAGGGCTCGGGACTCCGGGCGGTACTCGTCCAAGCGCAAGTCGTCGGGGCGAACCTGCTCGCGCGGAGCATGCCCCGGACCTGAAGCGAGTTCCCGATCGAGCATCGGCAGCGCGCGGGTGAGGGTCGATCGTTCGGTCATGGTCGTCGGAACGAGCCTACGACGCCGGCGCCGCGAACGCCATCGGCGACCTGCGGCGGGACCCACAGCGCAGCGTGCGCCTCGGCATAGGTCCCCGTGTCGCCGTGGTAGTCCGTGCCGCCGGTCGCGAGCAGGCCGAGCGATCGCGCGACCCCCGCCATCGACTCGACGGTCGGCCGATCGAAGGCGCGGTAGAAGACCTCGAGTCCAGCCAGTCCGCGATCGATCAGCTCGCGCAGGAGTGCCCTGCGCCCGGGGGCCTCGGAGAAATGGGCCAGGACCGGCAGGCCGCCGGCTGCGCGGATGGCGAGGATCGCCTCGTGCGGACCCAGCCCGTGACGCCGGATATAGGCGGGCGCGCCCCGCCCGATCAGTCGACGGAAGGCGTCCTCGACACTGACGGCGAATCCGGCGGCCATGAGCAGCCGTGCGATGGTCGGGCGACCGAGCGCGTCATCGTTCCGCGGATCCAGCGTGGCGACCTGCGCGTCGATCGGCAGCCCAAGATCTCGCAGGCGGTCGACCGATCGGGCAAACCGGAGGCGCCGCTGATCGCGCTGCGCGATGAGCACGGCCTCGAAGGCTTCGTCATCCGGGTCCATCCCGAACCCCAGGACGTGCAGTTCGCCTTCCCAGAGCCCCATCTCCTCCCGGACGATCGCGTTGATCTCGACGCCGGTGATGAGCTCGATGCCGGCCGGGATCG